>NZ_JAKRFQ010000263.1 GCF_022347985.1 Photobacterium sp. OFAV2-7 | reverse complement strand
AAAACTGGGATAGCGTGTTGCCGGAAGTGGTGACCAAAGTGATGAAATACGACGGCGACTATGTGGCCGTTCCGGTGAACGTGCATCGCGTCAACTGGCTGTGGGTAAACCCTGATGTACTGAAAAAATCCGGTGCATCGGTACCGACAACCCTGAATGAGTTTTTCAAAGTGGCTGATAAGGTGAAAGCGGCGGGCTTCATCCCTCTGGCACACGGTGGTCAGCCATGGCAGGACATTACATTGTTTGAAGCGGTAGCTCTTGCCGTACTCGGTGCAGAGGATTACCAAAAAGCCTTTGTTGATTTGGACATGGATGTATTGTCAGGCGAAGGGATGACAGAGGTTTTCACCCAGTTCAGAAAAATGCGTGATTACATTGATCCTAAATACCGGGGAAGGAGCTGGAATTCGGCCACCTCGATGGTGATCAACGGCGAGGCTGCCATGCAGATTATGGGAGACTGGGCCAAAGGTGAATTTGCAGCTGCCGATAAAACGCCGGGCAAAGATTATCTCTGTGTTTCTGCGCCGGGTACCCAGGGTCAGTTCACCTACAACATAGACAGCTTTGCGTTCTTTAAACTCAGCGAGGAAGAAGATCGCAAGGCACAGAAGGACTTGGCACGAACCATACTCGATAAAGATTTTCAGGAAATTTTCAATCTGAACAAAGGCTCGATTCCGGTTCGACTGGATATGGATATGAGCCGTTTCGATAAGTGCGCACTGGATTCGATGGCAACGTTTAAGTCGACATCTACGAATGGCGGGCTGGTGCCGAGTGTCTCGCAAGGCCTCGCAACAACAAGTTACGTTCAGGCTGCCATATTCGATGTGGTAACCAATTTCTTCAATGCCAAGGATCCTAACCCTGAAAAGACGGCCAGCAAACTGGCACGTGCAGTCAAAGCCGCCATGTAAGCTATTCCGGCCTTGGAGACCAAGGCCGACCTTCCTCTCATACCTATTTCTTCGGGTTTGTCTCTTTCCCTTTACCACGTTTTAAAAAGGGATCTATATACTTATACCAAACGGAATGAGTATCGACGTATGCGCTACGCTGGAGGGTACATTGAGAATGAAGCTACTATTTCTAGTTCGCCATGCAAAGTCTTCCTGGGACGATCCGACACTCGATGATCATGAGCGCCCACTGAACGATCGAGGGTTGAAGAGTGCGCCGGAGATGGTACATCGCCTTAATGCCTGGCAAACTGGCCCTCAGCTTATTCTTTCCAGTTCGGCATTAAGAGCCGCTCAGACCGCGTATTTCTTCTCCAAGGGGCTTTCCAGCGAGCCTAAACTGGAAACGCGTTCTGAACTCTATACCGAGTCGGCCTTCGATTTGCTAGATGTTATCAAAGACAGCTCGACACAGGTCGATCGCCTGATGGTGGTATGCCATAACCCGGCGATCAATGATTTGGTTAACATGCTGGGCTTGCACATCGATAATATTCCAACCTGCGGCGTAGCGGTGTTTGCATTTGAGGTTGACTGTTGGCAGGCTGTAGTCAGTGAACAGGCCGAGGCTATCTATTACGATTACCCAAAGCGAAAAAAGAAGGTATTTGTGATGCGGGATGATGAGTAAACCGCCCGTAGGTTGCTACTCTGCTGCAAACTTCGCCACTTGATAGATGAAGGCCTCAATGGTGCTTTACAAGCTTAAATGTCCTCTGTATTATTCGCCGCACTTACGGAGAGATGGCTGAGTGGTTGAAAGCACCGGTCTTGAAAACCGGCATACGTTTGTAGCGTATCTAGGGTTCAAATCCCTATCTCTCCGCCATATACAAAACAAAAAAGCCGTTGATTATCAACGGCTTTTTTGTATCTAGGTACTATGGCTCAATCAAAATAGGATGACTGAGACAATGTACCTTTTACACCCGTATCTGTTTGCTTAAATCACTGCGTGATCGTGGCTTCCCTTTCGATATCAAAATTTCCTTGCTGACTAAATGTCGTAGCCAGGCTGTTGAACGTAACCTTAAGGTTGCGGTTGGGCTAAAACAACTGATTGAGTCTATTACCTCATACACTCAGCCTCAGGATTTCAGGCTGGCGGTCGATGAACTTGTTAACGATGTTCGACTTGGTTTTACCAAGCAGAGTGATGCTGACGCTATACCTGTGCGAAGTATGCCTCCTCGCAGCCCACCATTATCCGTACCCCAGGCTCCATTTGTCGTCTGTTCGCCCATTGACTATTCGACAACTGGATCAACGTGTCAGCCATTTTATTGACTTAACCAGTAAAGGAGTGGTCGCTTAGATCACCAGTGCCGAAGCCCTTGTCTATCGTGATTTATTGCTCAAACAAGGTCGGAGCATCAAGACAAACAAAGAGTACTTGGCGGCTTGCTAATAGTTTTTCAAATTGTACCGACTGATGAACCACACCTCGATAAATCCGTTTAAAGATATCAGAATCGAGCAAAAAACGGTTCAGCGTCCCGATAAGAACGCGATCGTTGGCTGGATAAGGAGTTGAGCTGTTTACTCTCTTCCCCTGCCTATCATGAAAAGGGGGAGCAAATTTCATTGGCTCACCATGCTGATGCTCTATGCAGGCTGAACGAACTTGGAAAGAGACACTTTAATCTGGTTTAAAAGCAGGACATTTTAAATTGGGATAAACACAGTTTTCGCTTACTTGTCGCTACGAAACAAATACTAATTTTCGTCACAGAGTCTGTTTATTATGACCTCTAGATGAGTTACTTGAACGGCTTTGTTGCTTAATTCAGATTGGAGACAAAGCCGCATAAGGGAGCATAATTCTTAAACAATGTACTGAGTTTCTGGCATACCAAGCCCTGTAAGCTTGTTCAGCGCTTTGATCATAGTGTAAGTTTCACCAACCTGAGCATCGTAATTTCTCAGGCTTAATCTCCCACCCAGCAACTGCTTCACTCTATACATCGTGGTCTCGGAGAGCGAACGTTTTCCCAGAAGGCTGCACCTTCCCTTGGAGGGATGAGCGGAACAGCCCGCTTGATCCGTATGGCATCGTAACAGTCTCTCGTGTCGTAAGCTCCATCTCCAGCTATCTCAATGATTTTTCGGCGTGTCTGCATGAGTAAGTTGAGAAGCACTTTGTAGTGATGTGATGGACGCTCCTTTTCATTGAATTAAGCGGTAACAACTTAATTCTGGCGCATTGACGCCGTTGGAGGGGCGTCCATCACATCACTACACTTCTGCACTGGTGATAGTAGATAAACTCAGTTCTGCCGCGACGATTTCGTGGGTGCTGGTGTCTACTGCGATATTCAGTTTTCGCCAGAATCTACGCTTCCCATCAGTACCATGCTTTTTGACCTTCCATTCACCTCGCCATAAACCTTGAGGTCAGTGGCATCAATGGCTAGATGCTGTATTGCACCACTGGTTTTTGCCTTAAGTGAGACCTCAACTTGCTTAGTCCGACGGCTGATAAAGGCGTAGTGCGGACAGATTAGCGGGATGTTAGCCAGTTTAAACACTGAATCTATAAACCCTTGCTGCGCTCTAAGTGGCAGAAAGAAGACTCGTTTCACCACCAGTGCAGAAGTAATGGCTAAGTCGCTGAATCGGTGAGGCCGACCGCACTTGTTCTGCTTGCTTAGCTTCCACTCGCTTATCGCTTTTTCATCAATCCAGAAGGTCAGAGAACCACGGTTAATGAGGGCTTCGTTGTACTACTCCCTGTTGGTTGTTTTATAACGAGATTTAGGCATGAGGCTACGATGATTAGTGAGTGTGGAAGATCGTATCTTCTTGATTTAGTCTATCGATTTAGGCAAAAAGCCTACTTGAACTGAAGTTTCAGTTGTTTCTCTCTTTGTAAATCTAAGTCACCTTCACCGTTGTAAGATTGGATCAATGAAGCTAATTTTTTACATCTATCAGTATTTAGATGCGGGGTTAGGTAAGACTGTGTTTCATAATTTAATATATCTTTAATTGAGTATTTGGTGAAGTACTGTTCAATAAGTTTGACAGCTTTAAAACCTAAGTATGAAGCATTTTTTCCGTAAATAGCTCTACATATACGCACCATTGACCCAAGCTCGTTAGGAGTATGTTCTAAAACTATATCTAAACGGCCTTGTGCTAAGTCCTCTAAATAAGACGGGGGGCAGATGAGCTGTTTTTTATTAATTTGGTATAAGGCGGAATCCCACGATAAAAGCGTGGTTTCTAATAAGCTTTTGTGATCTGTGTAGTGTACAAAATTTTCTTTGAATGCCCATGTGTCTTCAATACACCATATATCGATATCCCAAGACCGTCCTTTTACTCGAAAACCACCAAATTTATTTTGAATGAGAGTAAGGTTAGGTTGAGCAGATGTAGCGCGACGAAGAGCTCTTTCGAGCTCTTCTTTATGCCCATCGAATACAAGGTCAACGTCTGACTTGAAGCTGCCTAAACCAAATAAGGCTATGTCTCTGACTAGTCCACCAAATACATAAATGTCGTGTTCTTTTTGCTGTTCCGATAAGTAAGGTAAAAACTCGCTTACCTCATATCGGTTCCTAGCATTTTGAATCTTATCGCTTTTCTTCGTTTTGGCTGAGCCAACGAAGAAGCGATTAACACGTTTCTTTAACGCTGTTTTATGTGGAGGTATGCTCATCTCGATACAGTAGTTTTAGCTCAGAATGTAGTGCAATCAAGTAACTGTCAGTCATACCCGAAATAGCATCCGTGAGAAGTTGAGCTTCTTTGTAAGCGACTGGCAGTGTGTTTTCTTCGTCTTCAAATACTCGTCGGTAATTTTCTGAAATCTTCTCATAAGCGTACTTACCGAAAGGTGTTTCTGATGAGTGTTTATCGCTCTGGTCGTTAAGCTTACCATGAATACCTAACCAGAGCATGTCCATAAGTTCATGAATGTAGTTGAACCCTTCTAGCTCCAATTTTAGTACTGATTTATTTTGGTAACCCCATTTTTTGTCAAAACTTCTTAGTGCCTCGCATAAATGATGACCAGAGCTTAGGCTCATTAGATCCTTCGGCTGCTTGTCTGCATCCATAATCATGTTTTTGTTGGTAGCAAAAGCGTTAACAGCACCGCTCACAAGAGCTCTCATAGTATAGACACGAAACATCTGCATGCTGATTTCGCTGAGCTCTGAAGGTGAGAGTTTTGCTTTTACATACTGATTGTTCTTTGTTTCAACTTGTTCAACAACATTTAGGATTTCTGGATCAGCCTTGGCATCATCTTCGGAAGAAGCATAAATTTTAAGGTGATTCATAAGGTCATAGAATGAAGCTAGTCCCTTCTTGACAATATCTTCAGCATCTAGGATTGAATACGCAATATCATCACACGCTTCCATAACGTAAGTTAGTGGGTGTCGGACACCTTCTTGGAGGCCGGTTTCCTTCCATACGTCTTTGATAATGTCTTCTTCTGATTTGAAAAAGCCGTGTTTCTTCCACTTAACCTTGTGTGGATTTTCCGATTTGTCCACTGTCGGGTTCTTTTCCTCCCACTCTTTAGCTTGTTGTTTGGTACTTGTAACAAGAGCAGATGATTGTGGATACTTAATTAACCCTGCAAGTGTTGCATATGTTAGGTCAATACCGAACTTATCATTTAGGATCTGTAATCGAGTTAGAAGGCGAATCGTCTGTGAATTCCCATCAAAGTTGAGGAAATCTTGATAGTATATGCTGTCAAGCTCTTTACCAAATACAGTCTCTTGCTTCTTTTTGAACCATGCTTGGATAGCACTTTCACCTTGGTGGCCGAATGGTGGATTACCTAAATCATGAGCTAATCCAAGAGCTGCAAGAAGAGAAGGCACTGACCTTTCTAATGTATTGTGTTGGTCATATTCTTCGAAGATATGCTTA
>NZ_JAKRFQ010000262.1 GCF_022347985.1 Photobacterium sp. OFAV2-7 | reverse complement strand
TTACGCTTGCCTTAATCTGGTTACTTTCATTTGGTAACCGAATGTTGATGATATCCAAAAGTGCTGCGAGAAATAAAAAGAATACTAAAAAAATTGTTGATAATACTAATGTGAGGCTACGAAGGTTAGTCACTTGCATCTGTGTGGGTATGCTAGGGTAGTTATAACTTTTATTTGTTGTTGTCGGGTATTTGCTTTCGATATTATTTTCTTCTGGAGCGTAAGGCGGTTCGTGAACTGGTTGACTAACACTTCCATTATTATCGAATTGAATGTTGTTTTCTAATTGAATGTGGCTACTTTTAATTTCCTTCTTGCTTATAAGTTCTCTTATCACTTCACAAGAGAGGTTTGCTCCCTTAGCGATAGATTGAAACAAGAAATTAATATCTTTTTTGAAGTAATCAATAGCCTGTCGAATGGCACCATATTCAATGATACTATCTTTTATATCTTTTACATCATTTACATCGATGTTAGTTAGATATAGATAAAACTCAACAATAAGAGAACCTTCTTTTACTTGGTAATCTGCCAACTTAACATCAAACATTGGAGAGTCAAAACACTCTGTAACCTTCGTTGATAAGTACTCATATATGGGATCGTGTAATATGTTTTTGTTTGTCCACCCTAGTTTTGCCAATAAGCGCTTATTAATATTGTTTTTGATTAGGTGTGGCGTTAGCTTTTCATTTCCAATCTCATCTAAGCTTTTGAAGGTTAAACTAAAACGCCATATTTCTGATACTACTATGCTGTTGAATAAGCTCTTTGTATTACTTTGTTCTTTATGCATAGTGGTTACCTATTTGCATGGGGAATGATATTGTAAAAAATGCTGATTATAGTATATGGAATGTTAGGCACTTATTTATAAGCGTGTAATCTCTTTGCTGAGATTGATAAGACGATAAAGGCCTGCAATTCATATTTGTTTACTAAGCCGTACTAATTAATAGCATCCTTGTATCTTGCCAAAAACTCGGGCATTATTTGACCATCGTGTAAAGCTGCGCCTTCGGGTGGCAGCTTTTTTTGTATCTGAGCCTCGCTAATAGCGGGGGCTTTTTCGTATGTGCCGCTAAGCGTTTTCATCGAGAGCTCTTAGCCGCACAGACAGCGATACGTCTACATTACGGAGAAGTAAGCAAATGAACATTGAGAATATTACTGGTAACGAAACGCTAGAAGAACTGGAAGCCATGTTGGATGAACTGGATGATGCGGTGTTGGTTGACGAACCAACTGAAGCTGAGCCCGTTGTCGATGAAGCGCCAGAGCCGAAAACTGACACTGACGAAGCCAGCTCAGAAGCCGATACGAACGCAGCCCCGGCAGCTGCGGAGCAGGAAGAGCCAGAACAGGGCGAAGAAAAACAGGAAGAACAACCTCAGAAGTACATTGCTGCCAAAGATGGTGAGCACCGTATTCCGTATGAGGTGCTAGAAGCTGAGCGTGCCCAGAACCAACGCTTGCAAGAGGAACTTGCGGCATCGAAACAGCGTGAGGCTGATTTCGAGAAAACAGAGCGTCTGCTAGAGGTGCGTGATAAACAGCTTCAGAAGCTGGGTGTTGATCCTGCTGACTTACCAGAAAATCTCAAAATCACCGATGAACAGCTTGATGACTTGCAAGAAAACTATCCTGAGCTAGCCCCGGTTATCTCGACGTTGATTGCCAAGGTTCAGGCACAGGCCCCAGCTCAGGAAGAGCAGCCAGCGCCAGATGTTGATCCTGTTGTTGCGGCAATAAGTGATAACTCGGACTTAAGCTCATGGCAGGAAGAGCAGGGCGACCGCTGGAATGTAGCTTTGCACATTGATGATACTTTGCTTTCCGATCCCGCCTATCAAGGCAAACCGGCATCAGAACGTTTGGCTGAAGTGGTAAGGCGAACCAAGCTTGCGTTTGGAGAGGTTGAGCAACCACCTGAACCAGATACGCCAAGTGAGGCCGCTGAGCCAGAAGTACCAAATGAATCTGTTACCGAAAAGGCGAAAGAGGTAGTGGAGAAGGCTGCCAGCCAAAGCCTGCCTAACTCGCCGTCCGATGTAGGCGCATCCAATACGCATACCGGGAGTCTTCTAGAACAAGCCGCAGGCATGGACAGTGGTCAGCTTGAAAGCTTGTTTGACGGCATGACCCCGGCGCAGATTGATGCGCTACTGGAACAAGCCGACTCTTTATGAGGCTAACTTAATTACCTGAAACCCGCCCGAATTGGCGGGTTTTTTCGTTTCAGGAGCCAATTCATGACTACCATAACGCGCCAGCAGGCGCAGAGAATCCAAGAGGTTGCGCTGTTTACAGCAGCGAACCGGAATCGCTCGTTCGTTAACATGCTGACTGAGGCCGCACCTAAGGCAGCAACAGGCGATAAGAAGGGCAATAAACAAACTTCACCACACGCCCCGATTGTTCGGGTGACTGATCTGCAAAAAGGAGCGGGTGAAACCGTCGATATGCAGATCGTTCACAAACTATCTAAACGCCCGACCATGGGTGATAAGAAGTTGGCGGGCCGTGGTGAAGGCCTAGACTTCTCCAACTTTGAACTAGGTATTAACCAAGGACGTCACCTGGTTGATGCTGGCGGTAAGATGTCGCAGCAGCGTACCGCTCATGATATCAAGAAGACCGCCCGTACTTTGCTTGGCCCTTACTTCAATGATCTGCAAGACCAGATTGCGACGGTTCACATGGCAGGAGCTCGTGGTGATTACGTGCAGGATGACATCATTCTGCCGCTTGCCAATCACCCTGAGTATCAGGAAATTGTGGTTAATGACATCACGCCGCCAACGTATGACCGCCATTTCTTTGGTGGCGATGCGACTAGCTTTGAAGGGTTGGATGCGGCGGACGTATTCGGCATGGATGTGGTCGATAACCTAAAGCTCTATCTCGAGGAGATGGCCCATCCGCTACAGCCGATTAAGTTTGAAGCCGATGAACTGGCAGGCGATGAGCCGTTCTACTTGCTTGAGGTTACCCCGCGTCAGTGGCACATGTGGGAGCAGACCTCTACCTATAAGGACTGGCAGCAGCTTGTAGCGTCAGCACTAAACCGTGCCCGTAACTTCAAGCATCCGGTGTTTGCGGGTGAGTGTGCTATGCGCGGCAATATCTTGGTGCGTAAGTACAAGGGAATGCCAATCCGCTTCAATACAGGCTCTACGGTTGATGTGTGTAACAACGACGACGTGGCAACAGTAAGCCAGAAGACGGCAGGCACCACCATTGATCGAGCAATGCTGCTAGGTGGTCAGGCTCTGGCGAATGCCTGGGGTTCAACCAAGTCGGGCAACCATTTCTCTATGCACGAAGAGAAGACCGATCACGGTAACGGCACAGAAATCTCCATCGCCTGGATGAACGGCCTGAAGAAGATCCGTTTTGAAGACAAGAACGGTCGCGTCAATGACCACGGCATTATCGCTGTAGATACCGCAGTGACGCTGTAACTCCACTTAATTAGAAGGTCTATCTTATGGCTACGATTAAAGCGCCAAGTATGGCGGATCGTATTTATATCGGCGCGGCTGGCAACTTGTCAGTCGCGGAATCAAAGGTCGTGCTTGCAGGCGCTGCGGTTAATGATGTTGTCGAGATGGTTGAAATGCCTATCGGCCTGAAGGTTGTGGGTTTGCGTATCGTAACCGATGGCCTGGGTAATAATGTCACCGTCGATATTAAGGCCGGTAACACTGTGCTAAAGGCAGGAGTAGATGTCGCGACTGCGAATGCAACCATTATTCCGATTGTACCGGCTTATCTGGATGAGAAGGTTCCTCTGACGGCAACAATCAAGGGAGCGCCAGCTACAGGTGAGTTGGCGATCATGCCTGAGTACACGGTGATTGGCTATTAATCACAGCGATAAAACACATTAGGGAGCTTCGGCTCCCTTTATTATTGGGATGTATTTATGTCTGACAGTATTGAGATTACTTACATTGGGCCTAAGGCCGTAAAGCGTGACACCGTGGCGGGTACCCGACTTGTGTTTCCTCGCTTCAAGTCAGTGCCGACACCTGCTGATGTAGCGCATCGCTTGTTGGATTACCCAACGGTGTGGATCGAGACCAGCGAGTTTAAAGACTGGCAGGTATCGGAAGCAGAGAAGGCCGACAAGCTAGAGGCAGAAGCAACAGCAGCTGCCGAACAAGCAGCGAAGAAAGCTGCAGAAGAGAGCATGGTCGTGGTGGTCGATGGGGATGAAGTTGATCTGAATAAGCTCAACACCAGCGCTAAACTTGCAACCTTTGTGGCGGCGCAAGAGCTCGACATTGCTGCGAAAGGTTCTAACGAGAGCGTTGAACAGTTCCGAACTCGTGTTCGTGATGCTATCCGGCAGGGAGCTTAACTATGCGGTCTGTCTCTGTTTCTGACTTTATACCCAGCTTGCGCCAGTTGATTAACGTTCCGCTACCCGGGCTCATGACTGATGCAATCGTTAAAGCTTCTCAGGTGTTTTGCCGGCAAAGCAAAGTGGTGACGTTTCATCGTAGCATGGAGCAGGTGAGTGCAGGGCAGACCGTTAATGTTGTTGTTGATAGCAGCGAGAACGAAGCAACAGAGAATAGCTATAAATCATCAGAGGTGATGAGCGTAACTGCTGAGGGCGACTTGCTCCAGCTTAACGTCGATTACCTGGTTATTAGCCGTGATGAGGTGCGTTTTCTTGAGAGCCATACCAATGTAATTGTGGTGTGTGCTCTTGAGCCTACACAGCATGCAACACAGTTACCGGTGATTCTGCTTGATGACTATCTCGACGGTATTTGTGCCGGTGCCGCCAGTTTGCTCTATAGCCAACCTGACAGCGACTGGTTCAATGCCGAGCTGTCTGCCTTTCACGACCGTAAGTTTGTTGAATCCTACCGAGAAGCCGCACGGTTCCGTCTTGAAGCCAGTCCAGACCTGAGCTTTCGCAACCCTGTTCGAAGAAGAGAGTTTTTCTGATGAAAGTACAAGAGATTGTTGATCGTGTCTCTCGCGATCTTGTGGACCCGCGTAATGTTCGCTGGACGCGGGCCGAGCTGATTGATTACCTGAACGATGCTATTGCTGCCATTCTGATACGCCGTCCGGACCTAAGCCGAACCACCGCAAACAAGCAGCTAACTGGTAATACGTTGACGTTGCCTGACGACGCTTACCAGATTCTGACGGTGAACCATATCGATAACATTGCCGCTCAGTATGTGGATATCAACAAGCTAAACCAGCTGTACCCGGACTGGCGTGTTACCGAAGGGGTACCTTCTTGCTGGACCCGTAACGAGCTGGACGAGACCACGCTGTTTGTCTACCCCAAGCCGACGGCGGAGGTCACTATCGAGTTTGTCTACTCGCGCAACTTGGCAGCAGGATCGGAGACTGATGATTTTCCGCTTCCTGATTTGTATGAGGGTGTGGTGGTCGATTTCATGATGTACCGCGCTTACAACAAGGATGGCCAGAACGCGAGCGAGAGCAACAAGGCACAGCTTCATTTCCAGTCCTTCGCCACTTCCCTGGGCGACAAAGCCGCTGCAGACAGCGCCAAATCCCAACTTATCAAAGCCTCCGAAGGCGCCCGATAACCGTCAGTTCTCATCAAAACCCGGGGGGGTATTTTGAGCCAAGAATTAGTTAATTCGGTCAGTCAGCTCAGCAGCCAAACAACTCAGCTGTTGAGTGAATACATTGACGCCAAAACCACAATTGATGCTAAGGTCGCCAGCGCTTCGGCTGACGCAGCCACCGCCACCGAAAAAGCCAGCAAAGCGGCCTCTGAGGCCGCCAGTGCCATCCAGTCGCGAAACGCTGCCGCAGCCAGTGCGGCCCTTGCCAAAGAAATTGCCGAGTGGGACCAGGCCGAAACCGCAATTG
>NZ_JAKRFQ010000261.1 GCF_022347985.1 Photobacterium sp. OFAV2-7 | reverse complement strand
TACGGACTGGTAGGTGCCTATCATCAGTTGGGGGATATCTCGGCGCTGACCAAGGGCGGAAACACCAGCCGTTACTTTACCGAAACCCTGATTGCCAAGCCCCATAACAGTGCCTATAGCGGCAACTATGTCGGCCATGAACGCTATCGCCTGATGTATAAACGCTATAACTGGGCTTATGACGAATACCTCAAGCGATCAGATTTCAGTGATATCTTGCTGGTCGATATCAAGGGGAACGTCGTCTATTCCGCCCATAGCCCCGATAAGTTCAGTGCCAACCTGCTTGCCGATGACAGTCCTTTCGAGGCCCTGAAGCAGACCTTTGCCACGATAAAGAACAAGACCAAGCAACAACTAAGCGAGCCGGAGCAAGTTCCTGTCGCCTTTACCGATTTCACCGCTGCCTCTTCGGGCACAGAAAACGCAGCCTGGTTTGCTGCCCCTATCATTCAGCAGGGCTACCTGCACAGCTATGTGTTCTTCAAGCTCGGCAACCAGTCGATCAGCGACTTTATTGCTGATACCAGCAATACCTCCAACCGTGTGCAGACGCTGCTGGTCGGCAGTGATCACCTGTCGCGCCTGCCAAGCGGCGACACGCTACCGCAGGATCTCTCAAGCCCGAGCATTGAAAAAGCCCTCAGCGGCCAGACCGGAGTCGGCAGTTTCCTCAACTTTAACCAGATCCCGGTATTGAGCGCCTTTGCCCAAATCAATGTGCTGGGCAACCCCTGGGCACTGGTTGTCGAGCTACCTGAAGAGGAGGCTTTTGCCCGGATCCGCCAGCTGGAGAAAATCTTCTCAGTCGCGATGATCACCGCCATCATTCTGGTTATTATCGCCTCCCACTGGCTCTCCAACTCCATCACCGCTCCCTTGTTGCGCCTCACATGGGCGGCCGAGCGGGTCTCGGCCGGTGATATGGAGCAAGAGATCACCAGCACCGAACGCAGCGACGAAATTGGCCGCCTTGCAACCAGCTTTGCCAGAATGCAGCGCTCGATCCGTGAGAAAATCTCCCTGATCCGCAAGCAAAATGCCGAGCTGGAGCAAAACCTGCAGGTCATCCAGCAGCAAAATGACGATCTGCAAACTGCCGACAAGCTGAAAGATGAATTCCTGGCCACCACGTCGCATGAGCTGCGTACACCTCTCCACGGTATGGTCGGCATTGCCGAATCTCTCCTGGCCGGTGCCAGCGGCCCGGTCCAGCATACCCAGCGCCGGCAGCTGGAAATGATGATTAACAGCGGCCAGCGCCTCACCAATCTGGTCGATGATCTGCTCGACTACCACAAGATGCGCTATGGCGATCTGGACATGAACAAGCAGGCGGTTGATCTGGCATCGGCCGTCCGCCTGGTACTGGAACTGTCCGGCCACCTGCTCGGCAGCAAGCCGGTTCGGATCATCAACCAAATACCTGATGATCTCCCACTGGTGCTTGGCGACGAGCAACGCCTGGAGCAGGTGCTGTATAACCTCGTCGGCAACGCCATCAAATATACCTCGGAAGGCAAGATCATTTTGTCAGCGACCATCCTCGAAAACCAAATTCGTGTCCAGGTGGTCGATACCGGCCAGGGGATTCCGCCCGAGCAACTTGAACATATTTTCGAGCCGTTGATCCAGGCCAACACCAATGCCGCCCGCTACCGACAGGGCTCCGGGCTAGGGCTGTCAATCAGCCGCCAGCTTATCGAACTGATGGGAGGCAGACTATATGTCAGCAGTCAACCTATGGTCGGGGCAACCTTCAGCTTTACCCTGAACCAGGCATCGGAAGAAGATATCGCCGATAGCCAGCTGGCCAGCCGCAGCTCCCATTTCCAGGTTCCCTCGCTGGATACCACCTTCTGCGAGACGGAAGACATCCCGGAAAACCCGGACGGCGAATTGCTGCTGATTGTCGATGACGAGCCCGTCAACCTGCAGGTCCTCAATAACTTCCTCCGCCTTGAAGGCTATCGGGTAATTACCGCAGAAAACGGCCCGAGTGCATTAAAGCTAATGGAAAGTCACAAGCCGGCCCTTATTCTTCTCGACATCATGATGCCCGAAATGTCCGGGTATGAGGTTTGCCAACACCTTCGGCAGCAGTATTCCCGTCTCGAACTGCCTATCATCATGCTATCTGCCCTCGGGCAGGTACAAGATCGCGTCAAAGGATTCGAGAGCGGTGCCAACGACTACCTGACCAAGCCTTTTAACAAAGAGGAGCTGACAGCACGGATCGGCGCCCACATCAGAGCAGGGCAAACAGAAGTTCAACACCAGAAGAATCAGGCGCTGAAGCAGGAAATTGAACGCCGGGAGCAAGTCGAGGCTGGCCTTTTAGAAGCGCAGACCCGATTACTCGGCCTGCTGGAATCCACCAGCGAAGCCATTCTCTGCGTTCAGGGAGGCGGACGTATACGCTATGCAAACAGTGCAGCGGGCAAGCTGTTCCATCGTGCTCCCGAGCAGATGGAGCGACACAACATTGATGACATCCTCGCCACTCATCTACCAGCGGATATCACCAACAGCCATCACTATAACGGCAGCCTGCTCTACCGTATCAACGATGAGCTCGTCTCTCTGGACACCGACGTGATAAACCTTCCCGAGGAGTCCGGTCTCCAGCGCATGTTCGTGTTCGACAAGAATGGCCCGGCCACCCAGCAACGGGTCGAGGTGCTGGAAAATGCCATGGAGGTGCTTTCTGGCTTTGCCTTTGACGGCGACAAGGGATGTCTGCAGCAACTGCGTGAGCTGGGCGGTGAATTTACCCGACTGGCCGACAAACTGGATGACAACGGCAAAAACAAAACCGATTCGGTACGGGAACTGCTGGTCGAGGTCATGAAAGCCACCTTAAGTTTCTGGGAAGAATCGGCCAACAAGACCAAGTTCGAGCTGGCGGAAGAAAGTGGCCTGTGGCGCGTCTACCTCGACCGCAGCACGCTGCAAACCCGCACGCTGGATAAGTACCTCCATCTTGAAACCCTGCCCAAGACCCCACGCTGGCGCACGGTGCTCAATACCATCGACTTTGTGCTTGAGCGCTGCAGCACACCGAGTTCCGAACGGCAAAACATCGAGATAATGAAGGACAAGCTCCAGCACTTGATCGGCCAGTAGCCTGTTTAGCATTAGCATAAACCACCATCAGCAAGCCCGCAGACGCGGGCTTTTTTCCATCTCCGCTATTGCATTCACATAACCGCCACCATCCCGCCTGTAACCTGACAGACAGCACAGCCCCCCTCAAACGGGCTCAAAGAGGCTCTGCGCTTAGCTTATTTCGCCCATACTGTGATGTCCTCAGAGGGCTATCACAAAGCTTATTTCCAGCCGTAAAGTATCCCTTACCCTCATCAAAATAAAGCCATTAAAGCACGAAAAAATCGCTCAAAATTAGCGCTAACTCGCCCTTTTAAAGGCGAATTTCCCTTCAGATAGAAATATCTTTTGGTTTATGAGAAGCCAATCACAACAAATCAGGCCGTGAAATTTTCCGCAGGGAATTAACCCTAATACTTACTGTGCGTTACATCACAAAGGAGTATTTGACACTCTAAGATCTTTAATTTTAAGTGCTTCTGGCGTAGTGGTTACTAACAATAACGATGAAACACTGTGTATGAATCGTGAGTTGCCGCACACCTTCACGGATCTATTAACTAGTTCAACAATACAGAATTAACGTTTTTTACAGTACCCCCCTTGGTTTTGACGTTTTTGACGGGCGGGCAGATTGACGATCATGTCAATCAAGGGTTTCCTTAAGGCACTTAGAGTCTACAAGGCCATTCGATGTGAGTGTGTTATTCACTCTGTCGGAGTGGGCTCGAAAGAAGCCCTTCGGGGCATTCATTTTCCACAAGTGAAACAATAAGCAATAGAGTAAGGAACAGCTATGCTTGCCAATATTAAGAAAACCAAGTTAGCACTCGCAGTTGTTGCTGCAGCTTCCACAATGCTAACCGCACCGGTAGCCTCTGCAGCCGATCGCACTGAACTAACCATGGTACCTAAGTTCTACCCTACTTTTGTTCGTAACTTTAACCCATTCCTGCAGACTCAGTTGGATACGGTCCAAGACTTTATCTACGAGCCTCTAGTCGTGTTCAACGAACTTCAGGGCAATAAGCCAGTTATGCGTTTGGCAACAGACTACTACATGTCTGATGACCTAATGAAAGTGACTTTCGAGATCCGTGACGGCGTCAAATGGTCTGACGGTAATGCCTTTACCGCAGAAGATGTTGCCTTTACGTTCAACATGCTGAAGAAGCACCCGGAACTTGACCGTACCGGTATCAACCAGCGCCTGAAGTCTATTGAAGCATCCGGCAGCAAAGTTACCTTCAACCTGACTGAAGCAAACTCAAACGTACCGTACCTAATCAATGAAGTATCTATCGTTGCCGAGCATATCTGGAGCAAGGTAAATGATCCTACTCGCTTCACCAACGAAAACCCTGTTGGTACGGGTCCATTTACCGAAGTCGAAAACTTTACTCCACAGCTATACACCCAGTGCCGTAACCCGCAATACTGGGATAACAGCAACCTAGAGATTGACTGTCTGCGCCTGCCTCAGGTTGCGGGCAACGACCAGTTCCTGGGCCAGGTCCTAAGCGGCCAATTCGACTGGACTTACTCGTTCATTCCTGATGTCGACAGCACATACGCAGCAGCCAGCCCTCACAACAAGTACTGGTACCCTGCGGGCGGCAGCCAGGCATTCATGTTCAACTACAAGTCGCCAAATGCCGGTAACAACGAAGCGATCAACAACATCGACTTCCGCCGTGCCTTCTCTATGGCTATTGACCGTGAAACCATTATCGATATCGCGTTCTACGGCGGCGGTGTGGTAAATGACTATGCTTCAGGTCTGGGTCAGGCATTTGCCTCTTGGTCTGATAACACTGTCTACAACAAGTACAAGCCATTTATGACGTACAACATCGAGAACTCAAAAGCATTGCTGAAAAAAGCTGGCTTTAAGGATCTTGATAAAGATGGCTTCGTCGAAACGCCGACAGGCAAGAAGCTTGAGCTATCGATTCAATCTCCAAGTGGCTGGACTGACTTCAACAACACCGTTCAGCTAGCTGTTGAAATGCTTGAGGAAGTTGGCATCAAGGCGAAAGCAAGCACACCTGACTTCTCTGTCTACAATCAGGCAATGCTGGATGCGAAGTATGATGTTGCCTACACCAACTACTTCCACGGCGCTGACCCTTACACCTACTGGGACAGCGGTTACCACTCCCGCTTCCAGGCGAACCAGGGGATGCCTCGCTTTGCACTTCACTACTGGAGCAACAAAGAGCTAGACACGCTACTAGAAGGCTTCTACAAAACGGCTGATCGCAACGAACAGATGAACATCGCTCATAAAATCCAGAAGATCATTGCCGAAAACCAAGTAACAGTCCCTGTTATGTCTGGTGCCTACACTTCTCAGTACAACACCGCACGCTTTACTGGCTGGTGGAACGAGAAGAATCCGAAGGGCCGTCCAATGCCTATCACCAATACACAAGAGCGTCTGCTACAAGTACTTGATCTAAAACCTAAAGCATAATTTTTAGGTACTAACTTGCGGTGTGTACATTGCACACCGCCTCTTCCCCCCTCTCTATTTGAAAGTTATGGCGCCTTGCGTCAGGGGGATTTCTGTCCTGAATCCAGCGCGGTCAATACAGGCTGGATGATTAAGGTGTGAGTTATGGGATTCTTTATACGACGGCTGTCTTTTTATTTGATAGCGCTTTTATTTGCGATAACGCTGAACTTCGTTTTACCTCGCGCCATGCCCGGCGACCCGGTTACTATGATGTTCGCCAATGCAGCGGTACAGGTAACCCCTGAGCGCATCGCTGCCATGAA
>NZ_JAKRFQ010000260.1 GCF_022347985.1 Photobacterium sp. OFAV2-7 | reverse complement strand
TGCTCTTGGATATGCTCTGTTGCCCGGCAGGTAATAGAGGGTTTTAAAATGTTAAGCCGTTCCAAGTCGGTAAAAAAGGCGCTTTCAAATAAAGTAGCAATCTCCCACGCCGACTTGTGCTGGGTACGGGCCCCTTTTTCCATTTTATCTTCACCGCTGTCGCCATCCGACACGAGATGGCCAACATCAGTGATGTTCATTACATGGTTAACCTGATAGCCGTTGAGTTGTAAAACGCGCTTTAAAATATCCACGAACAAATAGGTACGTAAGTTACCGACATGGGCGTAGTCATAAACGGTCGGACCACACGCATAAAGACCAACCTTGAGCGGTTCAATCGAATCAAACGGCGCCAGTTGCCGGCTCAGTGTGTTATAAAACTGCAGTGTCGTTTGTGTCATCGTTCATTTCCTTATAAATACAAAAAGGCCGCGGATATAAACATCAACGGCCTGGGAGATAGTGCGATATATTCGTTAGCTGATTGCTTTGCTAGGCGATAGATTTGCTAGGTGATAGCTACACGAAAGCGGCCGTAAATTAAGTATTTACAGCAGCAACATAGAGAGTGAGTAAGCGCAGTCATCATCGTCATAATAGTTTCAAATTAAAGTAGCTAATATTCAAAATCAACTATTTATTACTTCGTAGTACTAATCTTCCGACCATACATCCTGAATTGCCGGCCAGCCCCAGGCAGTCATAGACACCCCCTTTAAAATGCCTTCGAAGCGCAGAGTCTGCCGATGATGAAACAATGGCATTAACCAGTGCTCATTAAGCATCGCTGTAGCAATAGCATCCAGCTCGCTAAGATACCCGCGCAAAGGGCTCTGCTTACGGATGCTTGTTAACACAGAGTCTAGCCAGTGACTATCATCAGGTGACAGGCACTGATGAAGCACTGAATTAGACAGCATCCAGCGAAATGCTGAAGTAGGACGGTTGTCATCCAGATTCAGGCTGGTCAGAATAAGATCCTCACTTAAAGCCTCCCTGCGCGCCTTGTCATGAAACTCTTCAAAGGAATACACCTTTACCTGACACTCTACCCCGGCTTGTCCCAGTATATCGCTGATGGCTTTCGAGCAGTCAACCAGGGCCTGATGCTCGAAAACAGCAACAGTAAGCCTTTTAGGTAACCGCTGTTGTGCAGCCTTTGGCCTGTAGATTCTTGTCCAGCCTGGGAGCAAATTGCTTGCCGGAACTGCTTCGACGTGAGTATTAAGCTGTCGTAACTTCGCCATCAGATCATCCGTTGACAGAAGCTGAGCAAGGTATTTCCGTTGCATCAAGTGGACCCCGGACTGATGGTTAAACAGCATCAGCAAACAGCCGTTTTCAATTCTGGTCTGCTGGCTCTCTTCGCTCCCCTCGCCCTCCCCACTGATGGAGACATAATGCGAGCAACTGGAGTGGTTTTCTTGCGCAATATCAGCCTGAAGTAAGGTTTTACCGAATTCGCTGGCACTTTTCGAAGCCACTTGCCATACCGTAACAGAGTCAGTCAGTGCTCGGCATCCGTAATAGTTATCAAACGCCTGTAAATGAAGCCGCTTGCTAGAGTGCTCTTTAATCTGAAATGCCCCGCTTCCGACTATCATGGCTGCCTGATCAAGCTGCGAAGCTGGCTGGATCGAATACCTGACATCAGAGACTAACCCGGCAAAGCCAGGATCTGGCTGATTTAAAGCGAACTCGACGCAATGTGGATTAATCGCAGAAACACTGTCCATATGAGCCAGCTCTTTATGATATTCCGGTAATGCTTTGAGCTGTATAAACAGCTCGGCAACTTTATCCGCATTAATCTCACTACCGTCATGAAACGACAGCTGCGGACGCAAGAAAAAACGCCACCGACATGTCTCTTCATAGTAGGTCCAGTGATGGGCTAGCTGGGGTGTGAGATTCCCGTTCTCATCACAGCAGGTTAGACAGCTATATACCTGACGCAGAAAAAAACGCTCACTGTTTCTCTGCACAATGTGAGGCAGTATCGGTGAAAACGAACGACGGTAGGTAAGTTGAATATGCAGCAGCCCCTCACGCCGAGATGCACCTGAGGTCGTCTGTAGCAACTGGCCAAAGAGCACTTGGTCATTATCGATAAGTGCCAGTGCTTTCTCATATTTTCCAATCGAGATATGCTGCTTGGCAAGATCGGCTCTCAGTTCATCAGGACTGTATTTAAGATGAAGTAAAGAGCGTTGGTTACGCCCCACCTTTGGCACCCACTCCAGCCAACCGACAGTGTGCATTTCCTTCAGTAACGTTCTGCTGTGCCGGGGACTGGTAAACATAGCTTCCGCAACATCGTGGAGGGTAATTAAGATCTCTTTTTTCACTCCAAGCTTAGCCGTGCGAGTATAGTAAAGAAGTAATTTATCTTTCAACACAACCAGCTCCAACTCATCACCACCGCTTCCTCATTTTAATGACTCACACCCTTTCCTCTACATTAAACCAGAAAAAACACCAATAACAGGAAGAAACCTGAAATTTATCATCTGTGTTTTTGTTCCTTATTTGAATGAATAATATACCCAAACAGTGGAGGACGAAGATATGTTAACAAGTATCAGAAGTATCATTCATCAGAAAGCAGGCGGTACAGCATTAGCTGAGTACTATCGTTCACGGTTGAATAGCGCGCATAGTGTTCTTGAGCAAGAAGCCATTCTTTATATGTCCTCACTGCTGTCACTTTACGACTGGGATACCCAGGATAATCGGGAGCGAAAATGAAGATTGAACATGTCGCGATTTGGTGTAATTGCCTTGAAACCATGAAACTGTTCTACCAGCGTTATTTCGACGCAAAGTGTAGTGACATATATAAAAATCCGGAAAAGAAGTTTTCTTCTTATTTTTTAACGCTGCCTGACGGGCCACGCATTGAGCTGATGAATATGGATTCTTTTCAAGTATTGCCTGCAGATCCTTATATTCAGTTCACCGGACTGGCGCATATTGCTTTTTCTCTGGGCTCTGAAGAAAAAGTAAATCAAATGACTGAGAGATTTACCGCTGACGGTTTCAAGCTCCTCGACGGTCCACGCTGGACCGGTGATGGTTACTATGAAAGTGTCATTCTAGACCCGGAAGGCAATCGTCTAGAACTGACCGTGTGACAACAGCTCCTCACCGCAATAAACCTATTGCGGTGAGTAGTCTCAATGCTCCAACTATGAACAATCATCTTCATAATCACTTAGATTGATCCCCATCTGTTCTGCCACTTCGGCCCAATACGGCTCGGCTTCGCAAACACAGCAGTCACACCAAGGAGCGATCCCCTCGTGCATGTTCTTGCGCTTATTGCGATCCAATTGACGGGAACCTTGGCGAGCTCTCTCCTTATCGAGAGCAGTTGACACACTTGCCATAAGTTACTCCTCCCACCTTTACGGGTATATCAATGAAAATATAGACCGACTCCAGCAACAGGTGATCACTTCCGCGACAGTGGTTGAGATTTAAAAAAACCGGAACGATAACTCATTCCGGTTTTCAGTATTTCATACAACGTCGCTTATAGCTCTATCGCTTTATTCTGGCTCAGAAGTTTCATACCCTGAATATGCTTGACGAACCACTTTACAATTGCCAGCGCAGCGATGACCAGACCAACAACCGGAATGGCACTCAGTAGCTTATCGAGAAAATCGTTCTGTACCCAGTATTCTGCACCGGCAACCATGCCGCTGGTCGTTGCTGCCGTTACACCCAATACCACGAAGAAAGTGAAGAATAGGAAGAAGGTACGGATGATAGTGTAATAATGACTGTATGTAAGCTCGTCGGTGCCCTTATTCAGCTTATAAGCCGAATAAATGACAGCAACTATGCCTGATATCATAAAAGTCAAAGGGGTTAGAAAACTGGCGATATACGCAAAACGCACACCGCTTTTAGTATCACTGGACATAAATGAAACTCGATTTTGTGTCATTAATATAATAATTATCACACGTTTTTTCCGCTCAGCAAGCGAGCCCTTGTATTACGATGATCCGGATCAAGCGATTCCGTTAGAGTCCGGAATAACGACCTAAACGAACAAAGGCCTGTCAATTATCAAGCAGCAATATGCTGCATGAATAACCGTCCAGGCCCCTGTTCTTAATTATTAAATCTTAATTACCTATAGCTCTTCGTTTGGCGTTGTGATCTCGCTACCGTCCTTGATTCGTTTATGGCCTTCCTGCAAGTGGACAAAATCAACCAGATCGTCACCGCTTACCTGAAACGCCTGGCCAAATCCCTTCACAAACAATCCCTGAGTCGGTTCAAGACGGAACAAGGTAAAGTCTTCCAACCCGCTCAGACCATCAACTATCTCACCAAAGCGTGCTTTCAACTCGGCTACAGCAGCAAGCCAGCGTTCACTGTTTCGTTCGACAACAACGACGTTTGCCTCAAAAGTCAGTCGCTTGCGCGCATAGATGGTCTTCGATGTCCCCTCATCTTCAATCATCATCAATGATACCTGCGGGTTTTCAAGCAGGTTACGGGCATGTTTAGCAATTTGGCTGATTAACACATAGTAGCCATCTTCCAGCAGGGCAAACGGTGCATAGCTTACGTTAGGCTTGCCTTCAGCATCCACCGTTGCCAATTGCAGTGTCAGGCATGATTCTCGAAACTCTTTGATTTCAGGGCCAAGTCGATTTTGAAGGCGTTCTTGCTTTACTTGATTCATCTTTACTTTTCTCCAAGGTATTGTTGTTTTAATTGTTTGAATTTTTCGATTTGATCCGGAAATAACTGACGTTGCTTGTCACGGCCCAGATACACTTTAAAGACACACTCACCGCCTTTGGCAAAAAAGCCGATAAAATAGCTTTCCTTCCCCATAAACGGTTTACTGACCAGCGCGATATCTGTGACAAGATCCAAGCGTAAGTGACCGTGTAACTCACCTGATTTCCCCATTAAGTTGTAATAACCACGCGCTTCCTTACCTTTCGGAAACGGTGCTTTCACCTCAAAAATAGAGCCCATTGAATGCACAATAGTCGTTACTGGCCCCCAGATTGGTAAATCTTCAAGAATTGCTTTCGCACTCTCTCCCGGAACAGGAACAACCAGTTCGTCAGGAAATGCCATGACGACTTCGCCTTCAGTGGCACCAAGTGTGTCAGCAATCGCCATAGCATGCAGCTTGGGATCGGATGTCAGTAGTTCAGCGACTTGGGACTTCATTGCTTCAAAAGACTTATTCTCGTACACAGTTTCTCTCCAGATAATGTTATAGCTATATATTAGGCGGCTTTCGGCAGTGGATACTTTTGCAGTACTTCTATCATCGCTTGTGCCAACGAGACCGACCAGAATTCGCCAGCCAATGTGAGTGACAAATAGTCACCTTCAAGGTTTACCAATCCGTTGCGCTGCCAGATAGCAAACAGCGGTCGGCAATAATGGAAAATGTCCCAGCCGAACTTGTTACTCAATTCAGCAGCAGACAAAAACCCCCGATCAAAGCTCGCTTTGACTTCAGAATGCAGCGCAGCCTGGGGCGCAACACGCGTCATCATGGCTACCGGGATTTGCTCCGCTTTCACAGCAGTAATGTAGGCATCCAAACTCCGTTGCTGCATAAGACCAAAGCCACCCAAGTTACCACCAGCGCCGGCACCCAATGGCAGTACTTCGGCCGACGTTTTCGCTAGGCTGTTATAGATGCTCCGCTCTCTGTTATCGCGAGCCCAGTGGTTGACACTTAAGCGGCGAAGGTGATGCTTGGCCATGAAGTTAACACCATTTTCGAACATCGTTGCTTTCGTCGGGGTGTCGGCAGGATCTGGCAGGCGACCTTGCTCTACCATACCTTTCATCGGTGTTCCGCCCATCTCGATCAGCTGATACAAGTCGACGCCATGGGCACCG
>NZ_JAKRFQ010000259.1 GCF_022347985.1 Photobacterium sp. OFAV2-7 | reverse complement strand
CTGCCGCAAAGATCCGGTTTCTGGCGGTACATTCGAATTTGGCTTTGATAGCCAGGGCCGTTCTTTGGCTGGCAAGATTGCCGGTGTGGGTAACAATTTCCAGTCGGGTAAGTCCCAGGGTACTGAAGGCAAATTCACTGATAGCCTGACAGGCCTCGGTCGCAAATCCTTGCCGATGGAAGGAGGTTCGGATCCAGTAGCCAAGCTCCGCCGAATTCAAGGTCACTGACACGTTATTGAGCGATACACTACCGGCAAGCTGTCCGGAGTGATGGTCAAAGATCCCCATTTCGTAACTGATATTGTTTCGCCAGTTATTCCTGCTGGCATTGATCCACTCGTAGGCATCATGCTGGTCGTAGTCTGGTGTACACCAAACCAGCCACGGACTCAGCTCAGACACCGATGACCGGACGGCATCTATGAGCTCGTTAAGATCGGCGAGTTTGTAGGGGCGAAGCATAAGCCGAGGTGTTGATATTTCGAAGTCCGTTTTCATTGGGGGGAAACTTTCCTTAGTTTACGTCCCTGAGGGAGATCTTGTGTCCAAGGTAAGCATAGGTAGTGAGCGGCAAGTCGGCAACGGGAGGCGGTTATATCTGTGAAATCTATTAGTTTTTGATGTATACAAAAAAGGCTGCCTGTTGGCAGCCTTTCGAAGGTATGTCTTTGGCGGATTATTCCTCAACCCGACGGATCTGAATGACCATGCCCATCAATGGGTGATCCAGGTAGTGGGTTTCGCCGCTGCGCATTTTCCGTTGCTGCTCAAAGCGGTAGGATTTCAGGAACTCCTCAACTTCCACTTTTTTCTTCACTTCCTGTAAGTGGCCTACCTGAACATTGCTGTCCTCGGCCAGCAGATCTGTTTCGAGGTCGATAGGCTCGGCACCGACAATCACTTCACGACGGCCCGGCTCACGTAAGTCGAGGCTGGTTTCGGTAAATAAGAAGTGCTGGACGTATACGCGAATGCTACCTTCAAGTTCATAAAGCGGTGGCTCGGGGGCAACTGCTGGCATCTCTGTCGTGGCAGGAAGGCCGTCAGCTGTTATAGCGGTTTCACTTTCGGCTATGGCTGGCGGCTCTGGCTGCGGACTGGTTTCGCGGCTAAGTGCTGCTTTTGAAGTGCCGTCGGCAAGGTATTGGGCCGAATAATCTTTGCCGGCCGTTAGGTGAAACTTCGGAGCCGCTGCCTTGCTTAAATCACCCTGACGCCAGCCAAAATGGGCCAGTGGGGTAAAACCGGCATGGCCTCTGAGCTTGTCATACTGTGGGGTCAGCTGAAACTGCTCAGGTAACATCAGGCTGATGTCCTTGCTGGCCAGCAGGCTTTCATCATCGAAAGACACGGTGCCTTTCATGTTGACGGGCTTCTGCTGATCCGGCCAGGCCTCACTGACTTGCGCCGGGTCGATATTGCGCTTGAACAGAATAACCTCAATATCAAATTGTCGCGCCGCCAGACTAGGCCAGCTAATGGCAATAAGCAGCAAATAAATCAGTTTTTTCAAGATAATACTCCGCACTATAGTGCCATCAATTATAGGGTGTTTTCCGAAAGCTTTGTTAAAAGCCCGTCAACATACTTAATCCGGTCTTTGCGATCGTTCATTGGCGCCATCACTTTCAGTTTAGTCGGGCCATCCATCCGGTAATGCTGCGGTTGTGACTGAAGCAAATTGACCAGGAAGCCCGGGTTGATAGATGCATTTTGGGCAAATTCCACATAACCGCCTTTTTCCCCGGCCTCAATTCGACGAACGCCCAGACCGGCAGCCTTCAACTTAAGCTTGTTGACCGTCAGCAGGTTGGTAGTTGCATCCGGTAGTAGACCGAAGCGGTCGATGAGCTCGACTTTTAGCTCATTCAGGGCATTTTCGCTGTCGGCGCTGGCAATGCGTTTGTAGAGCGACAGACGGGTATTGATATCCGGGATGTATTCGTCGGGCAGCAATGCCGGCAGTCTCAGTTCAATTTCAGTCTGCTGTTTCAGCAAATCATCCAGTGATGGCTCCTTGCCTTCTTTCAGTGCTTCGACGGCCTGTTCCAGCATTTCCATAAACAGGGTGAAGCCGACAGACTGAATCTGACCGCTCTGCTCGTCGCCCAGAAGCTCCCCGGCACCGCGAATTTCGAGATCATGGGTTGCCAGGGTAAAGCCGGCACCGAGATCTTCGAGTGAAGAGATTGCCTCAAGACGTTTCACCGCATCTTTGGTCATCCGCTTAGGATGCGGGGTAAGTAGGTAGGCATAGGCCTGGTGGTGGGAGCGTCCGACACGGCCCCGTAACTGGTGTAACTGGGCCAGACCGAGATGGTCGGCACGGTTAATCACAATGGTGTTGGCGGTCGGGACATCGATACCGGTTTCGATAATCGTGGTACAGACTAGCAGGTTGAAACGCTGGTGATAGAAATCACTCATGATTCTCTCAAGTTCGCGTTCGCGCATCTGGCCGTGGGCAAAGGTGATACGTGCCTCAGGGATCAACTTAGCCAAGTCCTCGGCTGTTTTTTCGATGGAGTCGACATCATTGTGGAGGAAGTAGACCTGCCCACCACGCATGATTTCACGAAGGACTGCTTCACGAACCAGGATATCCTCACGCTCACGAACGAAGGTCTTGATAGCCAGGCGACGTGCCGGCGGGGTAGCGATAATAGACAGATCGCGCATACCGCTCATTGCCATGTTCAGCGTCCGCGGGATCGGCGTAGCCGTTAGGGTTAGAATGTCGACATCGGAGCGGATCGCCTTGATTTTTTCTTTCTGGCGGACACCGAAACGGTGCTCTTCGTCAACAATCAGCAAGCCGAGATCCTGATAGCTGACCGAGGCATTGAGCAGCTTATGGGTACCGATCAAGATATCGATTTTCCCTTCGGCAACATCGGCTAAAATTTGCTTTTGCTCTTTGGCCGTCTTGAAGCGGGACAAAACCTCGACCCGAACCGGAGTGTTGGCGAAGCGGTCGCGGAAGTTCTCAAAATGCTGCTGTGCCAGCAGGGTGGTCGGAACCAGCACGGTGACCTGCTTGCTGTTATCAACGGCAACAAAGGCCGCTCGCATTGCGACTTCGGTTTTACCAAAGCCGACGTCGCCACACACCAGACGGTCCATGGCTTTGGCCTGGCACATGTCCGACAGTACGGCATTGATGGCGAGCGCCTGATCATGGGTCTCTTCGAACGGGAAGCCGGTGCAGAAATCGGCATAGGCTTCACGATCGAGCGTGAATTTGAAACCGGGCTTCATTTCGCGCTTGGCATAGACATCCAGCAACTCGGCGGCAACATCGCGTACTTTCTCTGCTGCTTTCTTGCGTGCCTTGGCCCAGGTTTCCCCGCCCAGTTTATGGATTGGTGCGGTTTCTTCTGCACCACCGGAGTAGCGGCTGATCAGGTGCAGGGAGGCGACGGGGACATACAGTTTGGCACCGCCCTGGTATTCAAGTGTGACGTACTCGGTGGTGATCCCGCCGGCTTCCAGTGTCTGCAGGCCCTGATAGCGACCAATACCATGATCGAGGTGAACGACTGGCTGGCCAATCTGGAGCTCGGCAAGGTTACGAATAATCGTATCGGCGTTGACAGTTTTTTTATCTTCGCGTCGGCGACGTTGCACGACACGCTCACCCAGCAAGTCGCTTTCGCAGATAAAGGCGATAGCAGGCTCGCTCAGGATAAAGCCTTGTTCTGCAGCGCCGATAACCAGCGCAAATTTACCCGGTGCATTGGCGGCTTCGTGGAGAGTGTTGCACACCATAGGGCGAAGCTTGATACGGGCCAGCAGATCAAGCAGTGCTTCTCGGCGACCTTCGGAGGCCACGGAGAAAATAATCTTACCGTCATACTGTTCCGAGAAACGACGCAGTTCGGCAAGAGGCTCCTTGAGTTGATGATTGATAGTCAGCATCGGGACAGGTTGCAGCAGCGGGTTGTAGCGACCGGCCTTTTCTGGTTCGGCATCCGGGCGAATACGAACTTGCGGCAGGGTTTTAAAGCTGCTGAACATTTCGTCTTTGCCTAGCCAGAGTTCCTTCGGGCTAAGGAGCGGACGGAGCGGGTCAACGCGGCGCTGTTCGAATCGGTATTCGGCGTCCCCGAGGAACTGGTCTGCTGCCGGTTCCAGCTCACCAATGGTGATCAGCAGGCTCGAGTCGGGCAAGTAGTCGAACAGGGTTTCGGTTTGCTCGAAAAATAAAGGTTGCCAGTATTCGATGCCGGCAGGCCAGGTGCGCTTGCTCACTTGCTGGTAGATAGATTCCGGCTCTCGGCGGGCTTCGAATCGTTCGCGCCAGCGCATGCGAAAGTTCTCGACAGCAATTTCATTGGTCGGAAACTCATGAGCAGGCAATAGTCGAATACTGTCCATTTCGCCTGTAGAGCGTTGGTTTTCCGGATCAAACTGACGAATTGAGTCGACTTCATCATCAAAAAAGTCAATACGGTATGGCTGGTTGCTTCCCATAGGGAAAAGATCCAGCAGGGAACCACGACTGGCATACTCGCCATGTTCCATGACCTGATCAACATGCCGGTAGCCTGAGGCCTCAAGCTGCAGACGAAGTTTGTCGAGCGAGAGGCGATCGCCATTGGTAACCAGTAGCGCATGCTGATGGATAAACTCACGGGGTGTCAGGCGCTGCAGCAGCGTACTGATAGGAACTAGGATGATCCCGTTACTTTGCGTCGGCAGTTTATACAGGCGTGACAGACGATCAGAAATTATGTCCTGATGCGGCGAAAAATTATCATAGGGCAGGGTTTCCCAGTCGGGGAACACGCTGACTTCGACGTCGGTAAACTGAGTGATTTCAGGCTGCAGGCGAAGGGCTGTTTGAGTATCTGGTACAACAGCCAGCACCGGTCCCTGATGTTGTTGAGCCAGCTCCGCGACAGATAAGGCCAGGGCTGCCCCTGATACATTACCGATAAATCGGTTGTCTCCTTGCTTTGTAGGTAAAGGAAGAGAGAGTAATTGATTCGAGTTCATGTGCTTTATTGATTATCTGTTCGGTATTGGGCGCGCTGGCGCAGTAACTTTTGTTGAATATAGAGGGCTGCGCGTATCAGCAGGTCCCGGTCATCTTCCTGCAGGCGATTGTATTTAAGCGTGACTTCAACCTTATCGCCCTTGGTTGTATTACTGACGACTTCGGCGTAGCAATAGACGGCTGCAGATGGCTTGTCTAAAAATAGCTTAACCCGGGCGTTAGTGCCGACAGGAATTGCCTTGGCCGAAAAAAATGTGAGCTGGCTGGCACCAAATGTTTCCGTGATATGTCGATGCCTCGGGTTATCTTGTTGTGACAACACGTAAGACAGCAGGAGGTTTATCTTGCTGTTCTGGGCTGTCAGGTAGTCAAGCAGTGGTTTGCTGTCTTCTTTGGTCAGCTTTTGCAGCGATTGTTCGATGCCGTCCTCGAGGCCGGTGCATTCGCTTGCGACACGAAACAGCGGCGGGATTTCATGGCTGAATGCTATCTCATCAGGAAGCTGTTCACTGGGGGGGAGCAGCTCGACGTTGATGGTTAGCCCGGCACTGACCGAAAAATACTCGTCCTGATTCATGTCATACTCGTGATTAATTAACTATCCTTCGATTATCACTTACCCTTCGCTTTCGAGCAAGCGCGGCACGGTCACAGTGTCTATTTTACCCTCTGTTTTTACATTAGTTTTGCGCCTCCGGATGGTAATCACTTGCTGCAACGGGTATTCTTGCGGGCAGTTAATAACAGGATGGTTTCGACTTCGTTTATGTTTCATCCAGTCTCTTTCTTTATTGGCCTGCGCTATTTGCGAGGCCGTTCCGGGGACCGATTCAGCCGCTTTGTTTCCTATATGTCTACGGCGGGGATCACCATCGGCGTGCTGGCCCTGGTAACGGTGCTCTCGGTGATGAA
>NZ_JAKRFQ010000258.1 GCF_022347985.1 Photobacterium sp. OFAV2-7 | reverse complement strand
TTTCTGGACATCCACCCGGAAGATCCCCTGCTGGAACTTATGTCCGTTTCGGCAGTACACTTTTGAGCCCAGCTCGCCCGCCTTGATGACAACGACCTGAGTATTGGCTCGAAGGAAACGCTCAGCCGTGGCATCATCATCTTTGTTGCCCGGTGCCAGCACGGTTTCCATCATGTCGAACTCTTCGCGGTTGCCGATAACGATGTCTGACAGACCAGCTGCAATGCCATAGTAGATAGAAGCATCGACATCGGTACGCCATGAATATGGGCGATAATCGACATCCAACACTACGGCTGTGTTACTGCGACGAGCATGCTCCATGGCAATCAGCGTTGCCTCGCGGCTCGGGCTTTCAGACAGCGCGGTACCGGTCACCACCAGTACCTTGGCACTGGCAATGTACTCTGGGTCAACCTGCTCGGGCTTAATAGTCAGATCAGAGGCCTTGTTACGGTAGATAAGGACTGTGCAGTCACTCGGCTTCATTTCGGTAAAGGCCACCGAGGTGCGCGAGCCGGATGCATCCGTCATCATGCCGTCAAGGTTGATCCCCTGACCCGACATATAGCTGCGAACATAACCGCCGAATGCATCATCAGCGACACAGCCGATAAATCCTGCCTTGGCGCCCAATTTGCTGATCGCGACTGCGATATTGGCCGCCGAGCCACCGACGAATTTATTGAACCCTGAAATATCTGCCATGTCCGTGTTGGATTCACGGGCGTAAAGATCAACGCCCGCGCGACCTAACACGATGGCATCCAGCGGACGATCTTGCTGAAGTGCAATCTTTGTCATGGTGTGTTCCTATTACTTGTACTCAACCCAGGCTGCATTCTGATCTGCAGACTCAACACATTTCTCACACAGTCGTACGCCTTCGATACCAGCATCGATACCAGGGAACCAGATCCCTTCCAGCGTCTCCTGATCGTCGCGGTCAGCAGCATCAAATGCCAACGCGAAGCGGTGGTACAGGTTAGCCCATGACTCGAAGTAACCTTCCGCATGACCGCCACCAACGCGATTTGCAGCAACACCTTCCGCATCTTGATACAAATAACCCATACCGCGGTCGAGGATACGTGGCGGCTCACCCTGAATCTCATAACGAAGCTGGTTCGGATGCTCGTCCCACCATTCGATAGAAGCTTTAGAGCCGACGATACGGATCTTCTGCTGGTGCATGGAGCCTGCATTGACTGCCGATGCCCATAGCGTTCCAACTGCCCCGCCCTTAAATTCCATCATCACGTGAGCGTTATCTTCCAGCGGTGTACGAGACTTGATAAAGCTCTGGCGCATGCAAGAAAGACGATCAACCTCAAGGCCGGTCATCACTTCGCAAAGATAGAATGCATGAGTACCGATATCGCCCAGCACATAAGTTGGACCTGATACCTCAGGACTTACACGCCACTTCAGACCCGGATCATTTTTCTCGTACTCTTCGTTGTGGAAGCCGTGGGCAAACTGCATGTTAATGACGCGCACTTCACCAAGATCACCACGCTGAACCATTTCACGCGCCTGCTGAACCATTGGGAAACCGCTATAGCCGTACATCACACCAATCACACGGTTCTTGCTTGCCGCAATCGCCTTCAGCTCTTCCGCTTCTTCGGTTGTGAAAGTGATCGGCTTTTCACACACCACGTGAAGGTTGGCTTCCAGCGCCGCCTTGCAGATTTCGTAGTGGGTAGAGTTTGGTGTCGCGATAGACACAGCCTGAATACCGTCTTCACGCTTGGCTTCAGCTTCAAACATCTCGGCATAGCTGGCGTAACAACGCTCGGCGTCCAACCCCAGATTGACACCAAAATCACGGCAGCGCTGCGGATCTAAGTCAAACGCGCCAGCAACCAGCTTAAACAGACCATCACGCTGCGCGGCATTACGGTGCGAGTAACCAATCTGGCTACCGCGGCCGCCGCCGACCATTGCCCAGCGAATAGGTTGTTCAAAGTGACGTTCTTCATTAAACATAATTTTGCTCCCTTACTGGCACAGCGGGTTATCTTCCCGCCGTGCCTGCGGTTTCAGTTATTGGAAATTTTTTAGGGTCTTTGGCCCCTGAACTTATACTCCGCGGCGCTGGTGCGCTCGGCCTTCTTCCCACTCAGCCACTTTCTTGGCTGTGTCCTGGTTATCTGTAACTTCAGGTAGCCCCACTTCCCACCAGCAGTCACACTTGGACCATGCCGCCGGTGAAACCGGATCGATGTCGACCACAATCACGTAAGTACGGTCAGCTTCCTTGGCACGGGCAAAGGCAGCGTCAAACTCGTCGATTGAAGACAGCTTCTCACTGATGGCTCCCTGCGCCTCGGCGTGCTTGGCAAAATCAACGCGGGCCAGTTCGCCGTCAGGACGGCGACAGTCAGACAGCAGGTTGTTGAAGGATTCGTTACCGGTATTGTTCTGCAGCTTATTGATCACCGCGAAACCACCGTTGTCGCATACCACCAGAATCATCTTGTGACCGGTCAGTACCGACGAGTAGATATCCGAGTTTTGGATCAGGTAGGAACCGTCACCCACCAGCACGACAACATCGTTGTTCGGGTTGGCAATCTTGGCCCCCCAGCCACCGGCAATTTCATAACCCATGCAGGAGAAACCAAACTCGATGTCGAACTTGCCAATCTGGTAGTTTTGCCAGTTCATTGCCAGCTCGGCAGGCAGGCCACCAGCGGCAGTCAGTACGGTGTCACCTTTTTCCATTGACTTGTTCAGCTTGCCAATGACCTCTGCATAAGAAGACATGCTCGGCAGCAGATCACCTTCCTGCGGGTGGGTACGACGGTGAACAACGGCTTTCCACTCGTCAGCCTGCGCTTTGGCGGTGTCTGCCCACTCCTGCTCAGAGCGCCAATCACCAAGCAATACCGATAGTTTGGTCATGCAGGCTTTGGCATCGCCTAGTACCGGATATGACATGTGCTTCACCGCATCAAACCTAGCCACGTTGACGCTGATGAGTTTCATGTCCTGATTACGGAATACGGTCCACGAGCCCGTTGTAAAGTCTTGTAGTCGGGTACCAATCGCCACGACCACATCGGCGTGGGCAGCCATATAGTTGGCAGAATCAGAGCCTGTTACCCCGATCGGTCCGGCGTTTAGCGGGTTGTCCTGCAGCATGGTGGCACGTCCGGCAATAGTCTCGACAACCGGAATGTTGTGCTTACCGGCAAATGCAGCCAGCTCGTCGGTTGCCAGCGAGTAATGCACGCCGCCACCGGAGATGATCAACGGACGTTTGGCTTTGATAAGGATTTCTTTGGCTTCCTCCAGAGCGACCAGTTCAGGCTCTGGACGACGAATACGGTGGACTTTTTCAGCAAAGAAAACTTCCGGGAAGTCGTAGGCGACGCCCTGAATGTCTTGCGGCAGACCGATAAAGGCAGGTCCGCAGGTTGCCGGATCCAGCATGGTGTCAATCGCCTGAGGCAGCGTGTGCATCAGTTGGGTTGGCGAGACGATACGATCCCAATATCGGGTCAGTGGCTTGAAGGTATCGTTACACGTCACTGACGGATCTTCGAAGTTTTCTGGCTGCTGCAATACCGGATCCGGCAGGCGGCTGACATAGGCATCACCTGAGATCAACAGCAGAGGCAGACGGTTGGTATGGGCAATACCTGCCGCTGTCACCATGTTGGTTGCACCCGGGCCGATAGAGCTGGTTGCGATACCAATACGTCGACGCTGGTTCGCTTTGGCAAAGGCGATTGCCGCCGTCGCCATCGACTGTTCGTTCTGACCGCGCCAGGTAGGAATTTTGTCTTCGATATTTTTTAATTGCTGTCCAAAGCATGTCACATTACCGTGACCGAAAATGGCAAAAGCGGCACCGAACAGCTGCTCTTTCTTACCATCAATGTCTATCATTTGTGCTGCAAGGTACTTAGCTAGCGCTTCAGCAACAGTCAGGCGTACAGTTTTCATCTTCTTCCTCGATTTTCGACACACGAAAAAAAATGGCTTCCTTGCCCTGGCTACAGTGTGTTTTCCTGTTTATAGCGTAGCCAGTGTTTAAAACCGGGGAGCAAGCTCCCCGGAAGGACTGAATCGTCAGAACTTACAGGCCGTACTTCTTGGCGTAGCCTGTGATGTTCTCGTAAGCTGTCTTGGCATACGTCAATGGATGGGCCTTGGCAGGATCCTGCTCGGCTTCAACCAGTAACCAGCCTTCGTAGTTACGCTCTTTCAGTGCAGCGAATACATCGTCATAATCAACGTCGCCAGTACCAGGAACGGTAAATACACCATCAAGAACTGCATTAAGGAATGACTTGTCTGCATCGCGTGCTGCCTTCATCACATCCAGGCGAAGATCTTTAAAGTGCATGTGGCCGATGCGGTGGCCCCAGCGCTTGATCATTGTGACCGGGTTACCACCACCGTAAGTGATATGGCCGGTATCAAGAGTAAGGTGTACGGCATCACCGGTTAGCTCCATCAGCAAATTGATGTCATCTTCTGTTTCACAGATGGTGCCGACATGGTGGTGGAACGAAAGCTTGATATCATGCTCGTTCAACAGGTACTCAGCGACCGTTGTGAGCTTCTCGGCATAAGCTTTCCACTCATCCATTGTCAGGATCACACGCTGCGAAAGCGGTGTGTTGATGTCGCCGTGAACGGTATTGCTCACTTCGCCGTAAACCATTGCTTTACAGCCAGCCGCTTTAAGCAACGTAATGTGGTCCTGCATGGCTGCAATTTCTTCTTCAGCCGTCAGCGTCATCAGGTTGCCGCTGAACCAGCCAGACGCCAGTACCAGGCCGTGTTTTTCAAGCAGAGGGATCAATACCTCTGGCTCTCTCGGGTATTTAGTCCCTAGTTCGGTACCGGTAAAACCGGCTTCTGACATTTCGCTCAAACATGTTTCCAATGGGATTTCACCGCCAAGTTCTGGCATGTCATCGTTAGTCCAGGTCAAAGGGCTGATTCCGTATTGCACCTTGCTCATGTTTGTTCTCCACAATTTCTTATCAAGTATTAGGAAGATGAGATTGATTCCTCTGTCCTATTCATCGGTGTCTCTTGGGCAACCTCTAAATAAGCCGTTCAATCTTCACCACTTTGCTTCACTGGAAATCAATATAAACGAACAAATCGATAATGAAAAATATTTTTCAACCAATGAAATCAATTTCAAATACAAGCACTTTTTTGAAAAAAGTGAGGGATTACGCGGCCTGCGGCTATTTTTTGAGCAAGATCACAAAATCAATTATTGTTTATTTTTCAGTAATTTAAATGCAAAAACTAGTTTGAAAAATATTTATCACAATTTGAGCAAGGTAACATTTTTGAGGAAAAGACGGTTTAGACGGTGGCGGGATTGATTTTGAAGCCCTATGATTTCTCTCAACGCCGAATGGAAAATATTTTTCAATATACATTTACAAATACTAAAAAATAGCCGGCGTATGACACATTCCGATACAAATACCCTACAGTCATAGCGGTATCGGATACCACCCAAATCACGCTTATTCGATGGTTAGGCACGAGGCGGGTACCTCAACAAGGAGTAGAACATGTCACCCAACCAAGGGGCATTGTCCCATAAACATAACATCGCCTATATTGTCAGGATCTGCTGTATTGCAGCCTTAGGAGGGATCTTACTGGGCTACGATACAGCCGTGATATCAGGTGCCATCGGCCCGATCCGCGATTACTTCGGCTTAAGTCCTGCACAAACCGGCTGGGCCGTATCCAGCGTCGTACTCGGCAGTATACTCGGTGCCGTCAGCGCCGGTTGGAGTGCCCTGAAATATGGCCGCCGCAATACCCTCTTTATCGCCGCTATCCTTTTCTCGATATCCGCAGTTGGCTCTGCGATAGCCCCCACCTTCACTATCTACGTTCTGCTTCGTATCGTAGGCGGTGTTGCTGTTGGTCTGGCCTGCGTG
>NZ_JAKRFQ010000257.1 GCF_022347985.1 Photobacterium sp. OFAV2-7 | reverse complement strand
TGAAGCAGCAAATTCAGGATCTGTGCCTGCACCGATACATCCAAGGCTGAAACTGATTCGTCGCAGATCAGCAATTTGGGTTTCAATGCAATCGCACGGGCGATGCCAATACGCTGGCGCTGGCCACCTGAAAACTCATGCGGATAACGAAGGGCTGCACTTTCTGGCAGTTCGACTTTAACAAGTAACTCCTTTACCCATTCCTTACGTTGTTTCGGGGTGCCGATGTCATGAATGATAAAGGGCTCTTCCAAAATCATACCAACAGTATGACGCTGGTTAAGTGACTCCATAGGATCTTGAAAGACGATTTGCATGTCTTTGCGAAGTGGGCGCATCTTTTTAACCGAATAGGCCGTAATATCCAGCCCCTCAAAGTAGATCTTGCCTTCTGTCGGCTCATACAGCTTGAGGATGGTTCGCCCCAATGTGCTTTTCCCACAACCAGACTCACCGACTAAGCCAAGAGTCTCTCCCCTTCTGACTGAAAAAGAGACACCATCAACAGCTTTAACGACATATCCAGATTTGAAGATCCCTTTTCCAGAGACGAAATGTTGCTTGAGTCCTTCAATACGGAGGATTTCATCCATATAAATACCCTTTGCCTACCCCTTGAAATCCGGAAACAGTTCGGGATCGATCGGTTTAATTTCTATCGGCTGCTTCGGCTCGTTATTGAGACTTGGCATCAGCCCCAGCAGTCGCTCGGTATAGGGGTGCTGAGGGCAGTCAAACAAGTCATAAACGTTGGCTTGTTCGACAATGCGCCCTCCATACATTACCGCCACGTCATCACAGATTTCAGCAACGACACCCAAATCATGAGTGATGAAGATCATTGCCATCTCAGTTTCTTCCTGCAATGCAATCATCAAGTCAAGGATCTGAGCCTGTACCGTCACATCAAGCGCCGTCGTCGGTTCATCACAAATGAGAATGTCAGGCTTACAGGCCAAGGCCATGGCTATCATCACCCGCTGCCTCATTCCCCCTGATAGGTTATGCGGATACTCCTTCAACCTTTTATCCGGCATCGGAATACGTACCTTATTGAGCATTTCCAGCGCATAAGCCATTCTGTCTTTTTTATTCAGCTCGGGGCGGTGCAACTCAAGCACCTCGTTAAGCTGCTTGCCGACGGAATACACCGGATTTAACGCTGTCATCGGATCCTGGAAAATAATAGAAATGCGGTTTCCCCGCATGGCATACATTTCGGTTGCCGGCAGCTGCAATAAATCAGTACCTCGATACAACACCTTACCGCCTGTTACATAGCCATAGGGTTTGGGAAGCAATCCCAGAACCGACAATGCGGTCACGCTTTTTCCACAGCCCGACTCCCCGACCAGGCCAAGAGTCTGTCCTTTATACACATCAAAACTGACCCCATGCAGGACCTTCGAAACCCCATCATCTGTCATAAATTCTGTTTCAAGATCCCTGACACTTAAAATGGCCTCTGATGACATACGGGTTCTCCTTTCACCGTCTCTGCTTGACCCGTTACAACTTGTAAGTATCGTCAATCACTGTCACGGGCTCGAAAGCGCGACCTTTTTTCATCGCCGCCTTGGTTTCTTTTTTCATATCCGTATCAATCCAAAACGTACCAAGCTCGACCGGATAAAACATGGATTCCGTTTTTTTGGTCATTCCCGGCACCGGGTATCGTATCCAGCGCCAATGGGCCTCTCGGGTATAGGGCACCATATAGCCTGGGACAATAATAAAGGCGTCAGTAACCATTTTCTGGATCGTGTGGGAAATCTGATATCGCTTACTGACATCAAACTCGGCTTTGAAGGCTTCAATCTGCTGATCGAGTGCCGGTGAACTGTAATTGGCATGATTGTTGGTTTGGGGCTTCACATTCTTGGAGTGAAGATATTCCCAATATGCCGGGATCTCCCCTCCTGCCATATTCAAGAAGGCAAGATCGTGTTTCTTTTCCAGAATAAATTTAAAGGCGGCCGAGCCATCGACCAGGTTCAGCGTCAATTCCAGGCCCGCCTGCTTCGCTTGCTCTTTTAAATAGGCAATACGCGGTGACCAGACAGAGTAGCCATAAGTCACCGAAAAACTCAGCCGCTGTCCCTGGCTGTTAACGCGAATACCATCGGGGCCAATTGTCTCGAAACCGGCTTTGGCAAAAAGCTCTGCGGCCAGCTGCGGATTGAACGCCGGCGGCTTGTTATCCCCGCGATCATACTCGCCATGGCCAAAACCTAGCCCATGAGGCTTGCGAACATAATCTCCTCGCAGCACATTTTTGATCATCCCGTCAAAGTCAGTTGCATACGTTAACCCTTTGCGGACTTCAATATTATCCAGCAAAGGCTTTGCCGTATTTATCCATAGGCCACCAGCACCTTGGGCAACCTGGTTATAGCCCCAGAATTTATGGATATACCCTTTCTGATAAGGCTGGCTAGCTGATTTATCATGCCAAAGATGTGGCAGTACCAAACCAAAGGTATCCAGGTCGCCTTTTTCAAAATGCTTGCGGGCAATGTCATTATCTCGGATCACACGAAGCCGGATCTTATCGACATTGTACCGGTTCTGATAATAGCGGTTGCCATACCCCCACCAATCCTTGCCGACATGCCTGAAGGTCACGCTTTTTCCCTTTTTGACCGTGTCGAGATAATACGCCCCCGTTGTCGGCTCGCTCCTGAAGTTATATTCACGTACAAAGTTATCGTCGATGCCATCCTTGTTCTTATCAGTGTCAGGCTTAAAAAAGTGCTCGGGACGCGGCTGGAGGCCATTGCTGGGTAAGTTAATCATAACCATCAGCTCGTCATTGCTCTTGGCCGCCTTGGCAATAATCGCAATAGTATGATCATCATATTTAATGACGGTATCGATAGTGTTGGTAAAGAAATCGTTATACCAGGGATCAATGATGTCTTTCGAACGGTAGTATTTCAGCATAAACAAATAGTCATCGGCAGTAACAGGCTCGCCATCAGACCACTTTGCCTCTGGATTGAGTTTGAAATAGACCGTTTTGTAATCGCTGCCAAATGCCCATGACTCAGCGAGTTGGGGGATCCACTTTCCGGTGTTAGGGTGTCTGGCCGCCAGCTTGGGCATGCCGTCCATAAAATAGTGCCTCAACCCTGAATTGGCATCCGGGCCGACACTGCGTAAGGTTTGCGGGAAGCTCGCCATAAACGATCTGAAGGTGCCGCCTCGTTTCGCCTGCTCCGAGGCAAACAGCGGCTCGTTCATATTTGATATCCACACCAACCCTTCAGGTAACTCGCTGGCATTAACACCATCAGCCGTGTTCGTTGCATTTGCTACACAGCTCAACCCCAAGAGAACTGACAATAAGTAAAGCTTTATCTTCTTATCCATTTTCACATCCTGAGTTAGCGGTCATTAAATATAACGAGTGAACTTCTTGGGATCGAAGGCCGCGCGTATCGCCTCTCCGATGAAAGTCACCATGATCAATACCAGAACAATTGCCGTCACTACCGAGGTAACAATCCAGGGCGAGTCCAGGTTTGATTTGCCCTGCTGTAGCAATTCTCCCCAGCTTGGCGTGGGCGGCATAAGCCCGAGTCCCAAGTAATCCAGTGCCGTTAATGCCGTGATATTGGCAGCAATCGTAAACGGGGCCAGCGTCACTATCATTACCATGGTATTGGGAAGAATATGATGAAAGATGATCCGGGCTGTTGAGGCTCCCAGTGCTTTGGCCGCCAAGACATACTCACGCGCCGATTCCTTGTAGGTCATCGTTCTCATGTACCAGGTCATGCCCATCCAGCCGAACAACACATTGATGGCAACAAACAAGGTAAAGGTGGGCTGTGTGATCGACACCAGAATCATGATGACGTACAGGAACGGTACCATTGACCACACTTCAATCAGACGCTGGACAAACAAATCAAATTTACCGCCCCAGAACCCCATGGCGCAGCCCACCGCCGTTCCGATGGCATAGGAAATGGTCATCGTCAGAAGCGCAAACCCCATCGCGGTTCTGAAGCCATAAACCAGACGCGCAAGAATATCGCGGCCTATTACATCAGTGCCGAGAAAGTGTCTGTTTTCAAAACTCGGTGCTGTCGGTGGATAATCGCCGCTGAAATCCTGCTCGTAGGGATCCCATGGCACAATCGGCATAAGGACAAAGTTATCGCTACCCTGAGCTGAAAATGCCAGGCTCATCGCCTGATAATCCGGCTCATTGCTATATCCGAGGCCATAGTCCGTCCCCGACTTCACGGCACTAAACACCGGAAAGGTATATTCGCCGTTATACCTGACAACCAATGCCTTGCTGTTGATAAGCAATTCGGCAAACAGGGACATCACCAGCAATAGCGACAGCACGACAAAAGACCAGTACCCGCGCTTGATTGCTTTGAAACGCCTTATTTTCTTGAGGGTCAGGGGGTTCAATTTCATTGGTCACGCTCCAAACCGCACTCGCGGATCAGCCAGCGCGACACAGATATCCGACAGGATATTGCCAACCATCAGCATCGCGGCATTAATCGCGACAATCCCCATCACAACAGGGTAATCACGCTGCATGATCGACTCATAACCAAGCAGACCGATCCCGTCGATATTGAAGATCACCTCGATCAAAAACGATCCTGTCATAAAGAAAAGCAACGAATTACCAAAGTGGCTCGCTATCGGGATAAGGCTATTACGAAGTGCATGGCGACGTACCGCCGTCCGGAAAGGCAGCCCCTTGGCGATTGCCGTACGGATATAGTCTGACGACAGGTTCTCCATCAGGTTGTTTTTCATCGTCATTGTCAGAGTGGCGAAGTCACCGATTAAGTAGCAAATCAGCGGCAGGACAGCATGCCAGAGAAGATCCGAGGCCTTTTCCGCAAACGTCTCGTAGTCCTCGAAATCATCGCCCACAAAGCCGCCCATCGGAAACCATTCCAGGTGATAACTGAAAAGGGTAATAAGCAGAACACCGACAACATAGCCCGGTAAGGCGTAGCCAATAAAAATTAAGATAGAAGAGCTAGAATCAAAGGCCGAACCATGCTTCACCGCTTTGTAGTAACCCAGCGGGATGGAAATAAAATAGCTGATAAAAAACGTCATCCCGCCATAAAAGAGCGAGACAGGGAGCCTTTCAGCAATCATCTCGGTGACCGGCTCGTAATACCGGGTTGATTCGCCAAGATCAAATTGCACCAGCTTGATGAGCCATTCCCAATAGGCCTGATGAACCGGTTTATCGAGGCCGTAAAACGCATTTAGCTGGGCCAGTTGATCGTCCGACAACGCTGAGCTTCCACCTGCCGTGGTCATCGCCGAAGCGCCGTCGCCCTGAAATTGCATATTGGCCAGCATTCGCTCGACAGGCCCGCCGGGCACCAGACGGGTAATGGCAAAAATGAGGACGGTTATGCCAAGAAACGTCGGTATCACCAAGGCCATGCGATGCAAGAAATACGACAGCATGTATCGACTAACTCCTTGTCTGACTGCGTGCGAGTAATGCTTCCTAATATTTAAAAGATAGCAGCAAGGAGAGATTTCAGCTTTTCAATCAATGTAATGAGGACTGGTAGTATCAAAACATACTCTTGGCTGCCGATGTGGTATACCAACATCAGCTCACCACATTCTGTACCCAAGCAATCAGAGTACATTACATACTCGTCTTATTGAAATGAGTCTGCTCTGGTATACCGCCACAGCTTAAATAATAAACATATTAGAAATATATGGCAGCACATTAAAATCAGAAGATATATAAAAGAAGTAGAAACACACCAAATGTCGGGTCAAATACAACACAACCTCCAAAAATCACGACACAACCTCCAAAAATCGCAATACATATAAAACCATACAACATTAAAGACAAAGTATTCAGTATTAACATCATATGTAGTTAATTAAACCACCCATTATAATAACACCAACAAACCTCC
>NZ_JAKRFQ010000256.1 GCF_022347985.1 Photobacterium sp. OFAV2-7 | reverse complement strand
GCAAACAGGATATTCGCGATCTCATCGCCTACGCCAGTGACCGCGGCATCACCATCATTCCGGAGATCGATATTCCCGGTCACTGCCGCGCCGCAATCAAGTCACTGCCGGATCTGCTAGTCGACCCGCAAGACCGTTCGCAGTACCTCAGTACCCAGTGGTATTCGGACAACATTCTGTCCCCGGCCCTGAAAGGTACCTACACCTTTATCTCCAATGTCCTGGACGAAGTCTGCGAGCTTTTTCCGGCTCCCTATATCCATGTCGGCTGTGATGAGGTGCCACAAGGCGTCTGGACCCAGAGCCCTGCTTGTCGGGCAATGATGGAGCAGCATGGCTATCAGGATCCGCGCGAGCTGCAGGGGCATATCCTGCGCTTTGCCGAAGAGATCGTCCAGGCCAAGGGCAAGCGGATGATGGGCTGGGAAGAGGCAACCAACGGCGACAAGATCAGCAAGGATACCCTGATTTTTTCCTGGCAGAACGAGGAGGCCGGACTGGCCTGCGCCCGTGAAGGCTATGACGTCATCATGCAGCCGGCCCAGTATACCTATCTGGATATGGCGCAGGGCTACACCGCAGACGAACCCGGCTCCGACTGGGCCTGCAAGCTGCCGATCGATGTCGTCTATAGCTATAAACCCCTGTCGTCGCTGGCCGACAACGACCCGGCCCACCAGCATATCCTGGGTATCCAGGCCGCATTGTGGTGCGAACTGGTCAACAACCAAAGCCGCTTCGAATACATGATTTACCCACGCCTGCTGGCCATTGCCGAGCTGTGCTGGACCAAAGCAGAGAACAGAAACTGGAAAGACTTCAAGGCTCGCCTGAGCGGCCAGTTAGCCTACCTAGACAAAGCTGGCATTAATTACCGTCGTTGTGAATAGCTCACTCACAACAAGAGAAACCATTTAAAAGGATTGGAAATAATGAAATACGGTTATTTTGATAACGACAACAGAGAGTACGTCATCACTCGTCCTGATGTTCCGACTCCTTGGACCAACTACCTCGGTACGGAAAAGTTCTGTACTGTTATCTCGCACAATGCCGGAGGCTATTCATTCTATAACTCTCCGGAATACAACCGGGTCACCAAGTTCCGCCCAAACGGATCTTTTGATCGCCCTGGGCATTACGTCTACCTTCGTGATGACGAAACCGGTGATTACTGGTCAATTTCCTGGCAGCCGGTGGCAAAGAGCCTCGACGAAGCCAAGTATGAAGTGCGTCACGGCCTGTCTTATTCGAAGTTCAAGTGCGAATACAGCGGTATCTCAGCGTCGAAAACTTTGTTTGTCCCTAAAGGTGAAGATGCGGAGATCTGGGATGTTGTTATCAAAAATGACAGCGACAAGCCGCGCACCATCAGTGCCTTCTCGTTTGTCGAGTTCTCGTTCAGCCATATCCAGTCGGACAACCAGAACCATCAGATGAGCCTGTACTCAGCGGGTACCTCCTATAACGAAGGCGTGATTGAGTATGACCTATACTACAACACCAATGACTTCGAAGGTTTCTACTACCTAGCCTCAACATTCGATCCTGATAGCTATGATGGTCAGCGCGATTCATTCCTTGGCCTGTACCGCGATGAATCCAACCCGCTGGCGGTTGAGCAAGGGCAATGTACCAACACGGTCAAGACCTGTTACAACCACTGTGGTTCCCTGCACAAGCAGTTTGTTATCCTGCCGGGCGAAGAAGTGCGCTTTGTCTATATCCTCGGCCTTGGCAAAGGCAACGGCGAGAGACTGAGAGCCAAATACCAGAATCTGGATAATGTCGACGCGGCATTTGCAGCTATCAAAGAACATTGGGCAGAACGTTGTGCCAAGTTCCAGGTGAAATCACCAAACGAAGGCATGGATACCATGCTCAACATCTGGACCCTGTACCAGGCAGAAACCTGTGTCGTCTGGTCCCGTTTCGCCTCCTTCATCGAGGTTGGCGGCCGTACCGGCCTTGGCTATCGTGATACCGCCCAGGATGCGATGGCTGTCCCTCATGCCAACCCGGAAATGACCCGCAAGCGCCTGGTGGATCTGCTGCGCGGCCAGGTCAAGGCCGGCTACGGGCTTCACCTCTTCGACCCTGACTGGTTCGATCCGGAAAAAGCCGATGTTGCCCCGTCGAAATCACCAACCGTCGTTCCGACGCCAAGCGACGAAGACAAGATCCACGGTATCAGCGATACCTGCTCTGACGACCACCTATGGCTTGTACCAACTATCTGCCGCTACGTCATGGAAACGGGTGAAACCAACTTCTTCGATGAAATGATCCCGTATGCCGACGGCGGTGAGGCAACCGTATATGAACACATGAAAGCGGCGCTCGACTTCACCGCCGAACATGTTGGCCGTACGGGTATTGCCAAAGGCCTGCGTGCCGACTGGAACGACTGCCTGAACCTTGGTGGCGGCGAGTCTTCCATGGTGGCCTTCCTTCACTACTGGGCTATTCAGGAGTTTGTCGACTTGGCCAAGTTCCTGGGCAGAGACGAAGATGCAGCCCGTTACGAAGATATGGCCGGCGGTGTACAGAGCGCCTGTGAGAAGCACCTTTGGGACGAAGACGGCGGCTGGTATATCCGCGGTATCACCAAAAACGGCGAAAAAGTGGGTACCAACGAGCAAGTTGAAGGCAAAGTTCACCTTGAGTCCAACACCTGGGCAGTCGTATCAGGTGCCGTCTCTCAGGATCGCGGTGAGAAAGCAATGAACGCTGTCGATGAATACCTGTTCTCCGAGTACGGCCTGCACCTCAACGCCCCGTCTTTTGCAACGCCAAACGATGACATTGGCTTTGTAACCCGTGTCTACCAGGGCGTGAAAGAAAACGGCGCTATCTTCTCGCACCCGAACCCATGGGCATGGGTGGCCGAGGCGAAGCTGGGCCGCGGTGATCAGGCGATGAAATTCTATGATGCGCTCAACCCGTACAACCAGAATGACATGATTGAGAAGCGAATTGCCGAACCGTATTCCTATGTTCAGTTCGTCATGGGCCGCGATCACCAGGATCACGGCCGCGCCAACCACCCATGGCTAACGGGGTCATCTGGCTGGGCATACATTGCCGCGACCAACTTCATTCTGGGTGTCCGGGTCAGCTTCGACGGCCTGGTAGTCGATCCGTGTATCCCGACCGCATGGCCGGGCTTTGAGGTGACTCGCCAGTGGCGCGGTGCAACCTTCAACATCACGGTGAAAAACCCGGAACATGTCAGCAAGGGCGTGAAGTCCATCATTCTTAATGGCGAAGCTATCGAGGGAGCGATTCCTGCACAGGCCGAAGGGTCTGTAAATACCGTTACTGTCGTAATGGGTTAATTACTTTTTAGGGGTGTTATTCACCCCTACTTTTTCGTTTTACACAGAGAGAAATAGGAGTTCCATCATGATCCAATTTGGAACTGGTGGCTGGCGTGCACTCATCGGTGAAGAGTTCACCAAAGCCAACGTACAGCTGGTGGCGCAAGCCATAGCCAATATCATGATTGCCGAAAAAGTCACTCGCAACGGCTTCGTGATCGGCTATGACCGCCGCTTTTTATCCGACAAGGCCGCGGCCTGGTTTTCGGAAGTACTGGCCGGGAATGGCATTCAGGTCAATTTCATCGACAAATACGTCCCGACTCCGATCGTCATGTTTAAGTCTAAACAGATCGGTGCCACCTACTCGGCATGCATTACCGCATCGCATAACCCGGCAGACTACAACGGCATTAAAGTCTTTATTGAAGGCGGCCGTGATGCCGACGAGGTGATCACCCAGAAAATTGAAGCCCAGGTTGCCAGCCTGTCTGACGCTGATATCCAAACCGCCGACTTTGACAATGCACTGCGCGACAACCTGATACAAATCATCAACCCGATGAACGATTTCGTCGACTCGATCATCGACTTTATTGACGTCGAGGCCATCAAGCAGGCTAACCTGCGAGTACTGATCGACCCAATGTTCGGTGTGGCCAAAAATGCCCTGCAAACCGTTCTGATCACCGGCCGCTGTGATGTTGACGTCATTAATGACACGCAAAACCCGTCTTTTGGTGGCTTGATGCCATCACCAAGTGCAGCAACCCTGTATCGCCTGAAACATATGGTCGCCCACGAAGGCTATGACATCGGCATTGGTACCGATGGCGACGCAGACCGACTAGGGATTATCGACGAGAAAGGCAACTTCATCCACCCTAACGAAGTACTGCTGCTTCTGTATTACTACCTTCTGGAATACAAAGGCTGGACCGGCTCTGTCGTTCGCAACATCGCTACCACCCATTTACTGGACAAGGTTGCCGAGGCTCACGGCGAAAAATGCTTCGAGGTACCAGTCGGCTTTAAACACGTCAGCTCACAAATGGAAGCTGACGACTCACTGATTGGCGGCGAAAGCTCCGGCGGCCTGACCATTCGCGGCCATATAAAAGGCAAGGATGGCGTATTTGCTTCCAGCCTGCTGGTAGAGATGATCAGCACCTCCGGCAAAAAGCTGTCCGAGATGCTCGACGAAATCTACGACAAATATGGCTACGCCTATACGGCAGAAGGGGATTGTACCTTCAAGCCTGCCGAACGCCAGCGGCTGTACGACAAGATTTATGTCGAGAAAGAGCTGCCGGAATTTGACTACGAAATAGAGAAAGTCAGCTACGCCGATGGTGCCAAGGTTTATTTCAAAAACGGCGGGTGGGCACTGGCTCGCTTCTCAGGTACGGAACCATTGCTGCGCCTGTTTGCCGAGATGGAAAACCAACAACAGGCCGAGGCAATCATCGAACAACTGAAAGATTTTTTACAGATATAACAGCGCAATTCAACTCTCCTGTTCAGCGCCAACCACTGCCAAGTCGCTGGTAAAACAGGAATCGTTGCTCCATTGGTAACATGCGGCATAGCTGTTACATTTCGCAAGCCTTTGGTTTCGGGCTTTAGCGGTAAGGGTGGCCTGGCTACCCTTTTTTCTTGCCTATGATGTTAAAGCTATTATTGCAAACCTTCAGGTTAATCAGCCAATTATTATGAGTATCTGAATATAAAGCCTTATTCAAATGGAAGGTAATTCACCTACTCTCTAGCAAGACAACCTTCTAATCTTACCTCATTCCATTCCAGCATGGCTTCATCCCCCTTAGTGTAAAGGTAGCTACTGCCTTCAAGATCTCGGTACTGTGCCCCCGAAGCCGAGCGCCGTCGCTCAAGTGTTCGGGTATCATTCAAATAATTCACGATCGCAGACTCTGCGGTAGGATAAGTTAATGTGAAATATTGCCCGGCCTGACAATCATAGGTGATCTCGGCCGGAAAGCTGCTTTGATCCGTTGTACAGGCGGCTAAAGACCATAGACTGATAACTAATACTATCTTTCGCATAATAAATCCCTCACAGAATTTATTGATAAGTCTAGCAACAGGAATAAAGTCTGAAGTTCAATGATGTACAAGAAGCGAGAAGTCTATTCTTAAGACGTAAAAAAGCCCGAGTATTTTGATGGGGACGCCTAGTCTCAGGCTTAGTATAAGTAGCGGGGCTGCTGAGGTCGCACGCGACCGGGAATCAAGCCGTAGGCTCGTGATAGTCCTTTCACTATGCTGCAGATAGCAAAAAGCTTCAGCATTTCTGCTGAGGCTTTCGAAGAAGTGGCGGAACGGCTGGGCCGGCATTCCGGCGGGACTCGAACCCGCGAATGCCTTCGGCAGCGTGACAGGCCGCTCTGCTCTCAAGGAAATAGCCAAGGTAAATAGGCTAACCAACTGAACTACCGCTCTGTACTGCACATACAAAAAATCCCCAGCATTGCTGCTAGGGACTTAATGATTGGCGGAGTGGACGGGACTCGAACCCGCGACCCCCGGCGTGACAGGCCGGTATTCTAACCAACTGAACTACCACTCCGCACTAAATTGGAAGCCTGGCGATGTCCTACTCTCACATGGGGAGGCC
>NZ_JAKRFQ010000025.1 GCF_022347985.1 Photobacterium sp. OFAV2-7 | reverse complement strand
ATCATTTTTGAGTAGCCGCATAAGCACACGCAAATAACTAGATGCGGCATGATAATCACGCAATTGTTCACAAACTTGAAGAAGTCTTCTCAGCACAGTTACTGTCATGGGGTGGCGACTATTCAACGCCTCCAATTTCTCACGTGCAGCGACATAGTCAGCTTTCATCCCCGCAATCGAAGCATCACAAAGATCAATATCATAAGATTGCGGATCATACTCAAGAGCAAACTCAATTAACTTCTGAGCTAATGACAGATTACGCCACTTCATCATTGCCTTAATAGCAACGATACGCAGAACAGGGCCATTATTGTCTTGGCAATATAACGTCGGTTCTGAGATATCATTGAGTAACGTTTCAAAGTCACTCCAGCGCTCGTCCTGGTATAACGCATTAAATTGCATTAGCAAAGCATGTGTGTTTGCGCTTCGTTGAAACTCCATAGCAGCAATTTTTGCTGCTTTTTGGTAATCAGCCTCATCAAGTGCATTAACAACATCCGTTGACCAATCTTGTTTCAGCCCGGGTTTAGGCTCTAATGTGGTTAACAGTGGCGAATAGTGCTTTTGCCTCTTTCGTGCATGAATAAAGTCATTTTTCAGCGCTTCAATAGAAGCGTACCGATCTGTCGGCGCTTTCATTAGGCAAGTCAAAATAACATTTTCTATTTCAGGGCATGTGCTCGAATTGATTTCCCGAGGCTTAGCAAAAGGGGCGTGGCTGCGTACTTCTACTTGCGTATCGTGAGGTAATCGCCCTGTCATTAACTGATAAAGTAACACGCCTAAGCTATATATATCACCGGCGATTAACTCTTCAATACTTCCCTTTCGGGACGCACAATCACAAAATTCTGGCGATGAATAAAGCACTGTCCCACCATTTTCTCGGGTGCGAACATAGAACTCTTCGGGAAGTGCTGAACTACCAAAATCGGTCAGTTTTACTAAATCGCCTTGGCCAATCAAAATATTATGAGGCTTAATATCACCATGTGATATGGGAGTTTCAAGACTAGCCAAATACGCCACAGCCTCTAAGACTTGCTCATAGATAGAAAACAACCGTTCGTAAGTATTACCAAAGTGACCACTGCGATGCTCCAGCTTTTGAGCGAGCGTTTCACTTGGGAAGTACTCCATCTCTATGGCGTACAGCTCTTTTTCTGGCGGTATCTTGCCCATATCAAAGATTTGGATCACATTAGAGTGAGGTTCAATTCCCAGCAGTTCTTTACCCTCGGCAAGTGTACGTTCAGGGGCTGAAAGCTGCTTAGGAATTTTTACCGCGACAGTCTGATTATCAGACAAGCGCTCTGCACGGTAGACCCAACCATGAGTACCATCACCAAGGCATTCTAAGAGGAAATATTTGTTGCCGAGCTGCTTGTTAGCCGTAGGCAAGAAAAGACCTGTAATTGTATTCATCGTTCCCCCGAAAAGCTTAACGATTGAAGGCGTAAATTTCCATCTGGCATTCGATTGAAGAAAAATCGATTTACCATCAATTCAGCATCAGCAATACCTGGAATAAACATCCCTTTACTGTTCGTGGTACCCCGTGAAAAACGTTGATACAAGCCAGTTATATCGGGTGCAGAGACCACTCCTTGACTCCAGATAGACAAAATCAATACTGTGGGCTTACACTCCCAGCGATGGTAAGCTTCCATTAAATTACTGAGTTTATGTTCAATTTTTTGCTTGTCTCGAACAGTGCCATCATAACGCTCAAACTCAACCAGCACTTCAGGTTGACGAGACTGACGGTCAAACCAAACGGAATCCGAACGAATGTCATTTCCCGCCCCAACGGGTGCGGGTGCTTCAACGACCGCCATTAGACCAAGTTCATGGCCTAATGTATTCCATACGCTACATCCCAAACTGTGCAAAATGACATCTTCATCCTTCACTCCCCACTCCGTTAAAGCAGGGTAGGTACGGGAGATAAAATCAGACTCATTAAACTGTTGGCAAATCAGCTCGAACAGCTTACTCATGAAAGCTTTCCCAGACTCCCAACACATCGGGTGACTCACCACCATGTACCAAGGCCTTTGATCCCACTTTAACCAACAATGGAGCCGGAATAGATCGACCGCAGACTAAAGCTTCACCCGTTGATAAACTCGATAGTTCATCCAAATCAGCCTTGCTAACCATATCGGATGCTTTAGCAATAAAGCGCTGATCATCAGGGTTCTTCAATCGCATGGTAATTAGCGTATTACATTGGGATGTGACATCAGCATCTAACTTTGATGGCCGCTGGCTGACAATACCAAACCCGACACCAAACTTACGGCCCTCACCTGCAATCTTTTTAATGATTCGGTGGCTCACTGCATTGCCTCCGGCAGGAGCAAAGTTATGCCCTTCTTCATACACAATAAAACAAGGGCGAGTACGATCAGTCTTGCTTGAAGCGGCACTTAAAATTTCACTAGACAGTAAACCACAGACCACTTGTTTAGCGGTGTCACTCAAGCCCTGCAAATCAACCACAACCAAACGGCCTTTGCGATTAGAGAAGCGGCCAATCATGCGATAGATATCTGTCGGCTCTTTCATTGCCGCAGAATAGAAACTTTTTGCCTCATTCAGCACTCGACTTAGCTTCATTGATGCGACAGCAGCACTACGACCATTAAGGGCTTTCGCTTCGGCTTCAGACAAATCATCCCATTCACGCAACTCTTCGATACCCGCACCTAAAAAGTAACGCAGGCGATTTATATCCCGAGGGGTACTCTTATCTGTTTGGCGCCAATAGCGAATAGCCACATCCAGCACCCGCTGTTGTGGCTCGGTCAACCCCGGTAAGATTTCAGAAATATCATCCATCTCAAAATTATCAAACTGCAACGCCAGCGGGTGGTTTTTACCGGAGTATTTATGATTAAACGCATCATCTTGCGGGGTGTAGACTTGAATGCCTGCATCGGCATCTTGTAGTTTTTCAATCATCGCCTTAATTTCAGGCAACACCCGCTGATCGCGAACATCTTCTACGGCATTCAAATCATCGCTAAAATGCAGCTTACCCTTTGACAAGGCCTTGCCGTATTCACCATGCGGATCAAACACCACCACGGTACCATTATTTAATGCCACCAAACGCTCAATGATACGGCCCACGGTGTATGACTTACCCGAACCTGTCATCGCAAGGACGGCCAAATGCTCGGTCACCAACTTGTTGACATCCAAAAAAACCGGCACGGTATTTTCACCACGCTCATAACCGACCAAATTTCCTAAATGTAGACTGCTATCTTCTTTAAACTCATAAAACTTACTTAAAAACTGAAAATCAACCGTTTCAACCTTGGCGCCTGGATCTAGAGGACGACGAGGTATTTTGATTTGATTGGTCGCCGGATCACGGTAACCAACCAGCTCTAGGTTGGCATACATATTCTCGCCGGTCATACTGGCACCAGGCAACAGCTCCAGTTCAGTGACACCGTCACCAAACCCCGAGTTAAACAACATATTAGAGCGGTGAATTTTGTTCACTCGACCTAGCACGGCTACATCAGGTTCATCCTGACGCTCACGGTGAATAATTCGGACAAATTCACCACGGCGCACAGAAAATGAATCCTCAACCACCATCGTGAGTTTTCCGGCATCACCGGTATTGCCCACTAACCTACCTAATACTTTATGTTTCATGCTCAAAATTCCTCGTCAAAGCCTGATAACCAGGTCTCTTCAACATCATTATTCTTCATTGCGTCACTGAGACCCTGGCGGTAGTAATGAGCAAACTGATCCAACATTTTTAATTGCTGCATCCCCAATAGTTGAGGCAGGGGGCGGCCTTTACGCTGACTTTGTATATCAAGCACCATTAACTTCCACGCAACAGCATTTAGCAATTCACTGTTCCAGACTTGCTCTTCGCCGGCAAGCTGCACCATTTGAATTTGGCTGCTATGACCACCACGATAATGAAAGCCAATCACCCCTGGCTCGACCGCTTCAGATGGTTCCATTCGGGAGCGGTTTTCAGTCATGCGAAAAGCGATAGTTCGAGTGAAAGCCCCTAAAATTCCATGTATAAAGCGTTTATCACCAATACCGGAAAGCTGATGTTCGAGATCGGATAATTGCTCCGACTTCCTGGCATCAAAACCATCGGTGGTTAATAGGTGTTTACGACCTTCATCAGTTCGTAAATCCTGTTTAGCAATACTTACAATCGCACTAAAGCGTTCAGCGATAATACTTGTCAGTACGGGGCCGTTCGGATCCCATGGAAATAACTTATGGCGATAGTTCTGCCAGAATAGAGAAATAAACGACTTCGTCTTCTCATATTCTTGGCTGTGCTTAATATTTCGCTTTAGCGGGATCATATCCCGGCTAATAAATAGCGGTGTATCAAGCAAAATAAGTTGCACCCTATCCTGCTGTTGCAGCAGCCGTTCAACTAACTGGTAAGCTTGACGCATCTCAACTAAATCAAGGCGTCTTCGCTGGGCTTCAAAATCAATATCATCCAGCTCAGAAACGGAATCACTCCCGCTGGTACTGACTTGATTTTGATGAATTTGCATATCGGTACGCACTGCACCCGAGGCAAAAATATAACCGCCAAGAGCTTGTTTGATGCATGAATGAGTGGCAACGCCAGAAACCGTTAAATCCATCACTTTGGGCCGATCAACACGCTTTACCAAGCCGGCATCGCGAAAAACCGGAGCAACAGACAATATCTCACGCATTTGTTGTAGTAATCGGCCGGCGCTACCCGGTAAGCGAATTTGGCTTTCTACAGCCAGTGTTTGGGCTAAATTTCGTCTATTCATACCGATTGCTCCTTTAACTGCAGGGCATAATCCCAATAAGGGGATGCCTGCAGTGCTGCCAAGCCACTTTCGGTTAACCCCGCATCTGTCAGAAAGTCATTGGATATTAACCGCGACATCCCTTCGCTGACTTCACTTTGACTCAACGAGACCAACGGGATTGTTTGTTGCGCGAGATGTTCCAATAACGCCGATTCGGCGATTAACTGCCAGCCATACAGACACACCATAACCGTATAGTCAGTCGGTTCTAGATCGGCATGTGGCACATTTTCATTAAGATATGAATCACTTAACTCTTCGGCTTGTCCCGCAACACGGTCTAATACATCAAGCCAAGATGCCACCGCTTCTGGCTGATCCATTAACCCAATAGACCATAATGGCAAGCAGGTGACAGCAAATACCCCTGAAGCGGAGTGCGCCTTAAAATAACGGGTATTCAAACGCTGATCATCCCATCGATGTCCTGCCCCCCTGTCACTCACACCCTGTGTAGCGACAACTTCCTGATCAACTTCAAAAGCAACCGTCTGTGCAATACCGGGCTGCTCGGTATCTGCTATACCGTCAGATAATTTGATCGTCCAATCTAGCTCGTGGTACACAGAGCCCGAGCGAAATGGCGGCAGCAGTAGCAATACCCGCCCAGGCAGAGTACACCACAGCCACCAATCTGACTGCTGCGAAGGCTCAAGCGACTGAAACTCTTTGCCCGTCATCATAATAAAACCCGAATGTGGGCGTGTTCCGTTGTCATCTAGCGCACAGGCATCAAGCAGGCCGATAAGAAACCGCCCCCGACGGTGGGCGGCTAACGTTGCGTCTAGATAGAGGTTCACAACTCACCTCCAAAGGTAAATTGCAGTTTCAAAATACCTTTATTCACCAGTGCCTGCTGCTCTTCTGCTGAGAGTGTCGGTTGCTGGCGGGCCAAGAGTTCATCAGCAATGGCCGACCAGCGCTCAACGGTAATACCGGTACCGGATAACGCCGATTGAGCAAGATCACGCCAATGCTGATGGCGACAATCTAGCTCAACAATTAATTCATGCAGTGGCAAATGCTTGATGTGATCGAGTGAGATCACTTCCACCGGCGGCTGATTCATCGCCTTCATCAGTGGCGCTATCTGTGGTCGCAATTGCGTATTGGCCGATTCCAACAAGTCAATGCGATAACGACTAATTGCCGTTTCAACTTCTCTGATACGACCACTTAACACACCGAGCTGTTCGAGTGTCATTTTCATTAAACGCTCAGGTTCATCTCTAATGGCAGAGAAGATCCCATTACGCGCCTCTTCAGTATATTTTTCGTAGAAGAGATCCACTTTCTCCTCCAAGTCTTGCAGTGCATCTTCAATAACAAGGCGTTGTTGATTCAGCCGGAGGAGCAGTTTCGGGTGTTCTGGCTTGGGATAATCGGCAGGCAATGTGTCACCCAGCAACTGACTGGCCACATCGATACGCTGCTCAAGCGAGGTCATTTCAGCTTTGGCCTTCGCGTATAGTTCAAGCATCTTGCGATAGGCCTGCATAATGTAGCCATTGATTTCGGAGGTCGGCTTTTTCACCCCGCTCCGGATATCCATCCCCACTTCAATCGCTAATTTTTCCAGCCGCTCTGACGCATTATCCAATTGCAATGTACGTAGATAGAAACGCAGGGTATCGCTACTGCCGCGAGCTTCTCGGATCTGAGTAGCGGAGTTTTCACCTTGATTCGTCGCACCTTCGAGGATATTGCGAATACACTCCAAAGAAAGCGTAAACATCCGACGAGGAAATGGCGCTTTGGCCAGCTTTTCACTCTCAATGTCAGTAATGACATCCAGCGCCGCCTGCTCCACGCGCTGGCTTGCCGTCACAACAAACGCGGCAAACTGGCGCGCGAGTTCAATCCGAGAATAAAGGGATTGTGACTCGTCTTCCAAACGAATAATGCGCTCGTTGCGCAGCTCAATTCTTGTATCTTGTTCGTCTTTGACACAACGGATATGGCGCAATATATCCGAACGCTCTTTAAGCAACAGCGGAAAAAGCCGGATCATCTCATCAACATCGTCCGGCAAGTTTTCCTCGCGATTTCGCAGTGAAACCATTAACGACTCTGCTTGCTCAAGGTGCTCTTTCGCCGTTGTGGTTGCCGTCCCCACTTTAGCCGCATCCGTCCAGGCAAATAGGCCCGGGACCTTATCATCACCGAAGACCTCAATGAGGTTACTCACCGTATCTCGATAATGCCCTTCACCCTTGTCGAAAAACCATGATTTCGCATAGCCTAGCGCACCATCTTCCAGTGCCGAGCGAGTAACCGGGATCCACTTTTCTTTTCGAGCAGTGCGATCTTCAACTTGCAGTAAGTTCAGCTGGCTACACCACCACATCCAATCATCAAATACCGCCTTGGCCGTCAAGCCGGTGCTTGCCGGTGACCACAGATACCCCCAGTACCAATGCTGAGAGGCCTTTTCTAGCGTCCAATGATCCCCTTTTCTTGGGTTGGCAATGTTTACCAAAAACGCAGGTACGCGAGCCTGCGCTACGTTAGGCTGCTCAATATCAATGAACAAGCCCGAATGCTCGCTGGCTTGATAACCTTGCGACAATACCTTGCTCGTGACTGACAGACGGCTAAATGTATTGCGCACATCGGCGGCGTCGAGTTGATGCTCGGGCATAATCTCGTTTAAGCTTTGCAACGACGGTTGCTCAACCGTTAGCAGTTTCCAGGCCTTAAACAGGTTAGTACGGTCATCATTATTAATACGACCAGATGGACGCAATGGCCAAGCAATCAGCCCTCGCCGATCCAGGCGATGACGCCATTCGTGAATACGTTTGTAGGCAAAATCACAAATATTATCGAGGCGATTTTTAAACTTGATCGTGAATACCTGTTCGTTGAGCTCAAAGCCCTGGCAGAACTTGGCATCGAGACCAATCCGTTCCAGCACATCAATCTCACTGGTGTTGAGGTAATAGAGTAAAATATTGTCTTTCAACGCCTCGGTAACACTGCCTTTTACGTATTCATCATTCACCCCGATGGAGCCGGTGAATGCCATGACTGGCATACGCCCACTTTCCGGCCGGGTGGCAGCGAGATGATCATTGAGCTTGTTCAGCTCATCTTTACTGTCGATCCAGGCAAACGCAGCTTTTCCGCTTGGGTGCAGCTTTAAGCCATCACAATATTGAAGGCCGCCAACCATACCGCGCCCCCGACCAGACGCGGTCATTTGAATCGCCAGGTTTTCACGACTTGGGAATGCAGCCTGGTTATAGCTCCAATCCCGATCAAGCAACCGGAACAATCCCAGCAAACGGGTACGGTTACGCTCGAGAGTTTCTCGCTCCCAACTTTTTTTGGCCGCTGCCATCGCCTGTTCATGGGCGTCAGCATAGCCAGGCTCACGAAAAATCATCGAGTTTTGCTGCTGGCTGCGATAGCGCATATCCAACCGCAGCAACATCGCAATACTTGGGCCTATATGAGTTTTATCGACGTTATCTAACTGCTTCTGCTCACCGAAAAAGTGACTCCATAGAGCATCGGCGGCAAATTCCGCAGCCGGGTGGCTATAAAGCAAACCAATGAGATGGCGAAATTCACTCAGCGCTAACGGGATCAGTAAGGTATTGTCATCACCGCTTTCATTGATTGAGAAGGTACGCAGGTTTTGGCGCAATGCTTGTAAATTCAGGCCTTGATCGACACTAGGGTAAAACCACTCATCGCGATCGCGCTGGAACTTACCGTGTTCTAACGCCTGGCGACAATCAATCATTTCCCAATTCACGAGGCGATACAGGCTTACCACCGGCTCATCGTATTCATTGGTTAATGGCAACAGCTCAAGTAACTTGGGATCGGCCCCTGCCAACGGTAAAGGCAATTGGCCAAAGAGTAAGCCTCGGGCAAGCTGCCTTAGTCCCAGATCTTTGGTCTGAATGCCTCCAATTGCGTTGTGATCCAGCACATGGGTGGAAACACGGCCCGAGTTTTCCAGTACTTTGCCAAACAGCTCTCCTATCGAAGGCGTCCCTTGGCCTGACTGAACCAAGCCATCCAACACCACATCGATATTGGCCATCACCACGTTAAACCAACCAAAGTTAGCACCACTCATTGCATAGGCCGCCTGGACTAAGCCCCTCGGATAGGCATGGCGTAGCCTGTTTTCACCCTGCAGTTTTTCAACGTAATCGGAAACATCAGCAAAGGCATTATTTTCCAGCTCTACCAACTCAAAGCGGCGGGCGGTTGACTGAATTTCGCGAAGCTGCTGTCCCAACAAGGGGGAGCAGAGCGCAACATAGCGTAGCCAAGGCAGCTTGCGACGAGGATCTTCCTCCTTAATCGCCTTACCAATCAATCGGATCGCCTCACCATCAAGCTGGCAGGCATCATCGCGGTCGATACCATACGTTGCCGCTTCGGCAACGGTTTCCAGCTCATCCAACACCACTAACACATAGCGGATCCCGAACTGATTCAAATACTGATAGGCGGCGTCAACCAGCTGAGTGACCGTTACCGCCTGACCTTTGTCATCTCTGGCCTGATCGTAATAGAGGTCTTCATCGCTGAAGCCCTGGTCTAGCTGTAACAAGGTTGCCAAATGACTGGCCTGAAACCCCATAGGCTCTAGTCGCTTCAGGGCCTGCTGCGCGATCTGGCCCTGAATCGAGCCATCAAAGGCATTGGTCGCCATTGGCATCAAGGCCTTATACAGGCCAAAGCCAAACCAGTTATCGGTATTTTGAAACTTAGAGGCAATTTGCGAGTAACGGATGTACAGCCCCAGATATTCATCACGGCGAGCTTCATCATCAAACAACTGAGCATCATCCAAGGCACCGGCACTATTGCGGACATACCAGCCCTTCGAGCAATCATTGATTTGAGAAATCAACTCATAGCCCAAACGTGACTTACCCCGGCCCCACTCCCCTTCTATCGCGAAAACATGGGCAAACTTATCGTCATCGTGATCGACGGTTTTAATAAAGGTCCGATAGCGATTAAAAAACTTGCTCTGGCCAACCAAAGGATCGCGCGGCGGATAATCAGAGACACCGGTCGCGGCCCAGTTATGTTGCCCGGCCAGCGTATTGACGTAATCTGGGGTTAAAGACATTTCGTTTATTTCATTCATCATAAATCCCTTCATCACTCAGCCAGCGCCGTATTGGTGGTTGATTGACCTTGTTTTTCGCGACGCCACTGTAGCGCTTGAGTGCGTATCGCCTCACGGACGTTTTTGCCCCGCAAGGCAAAGGCCCGTTGCCCCACCATCCGATAACAGGCATCGGCAAACTGGGTGGTGATTTGGTAACTGCCAAGCTGGCCACTTAAGCCATCGCGATAACGCCAGATTTGACGCGCCAACAACAGCTCAATCACTGGTGCGAGGGCAGCATTCAATTCGTTGTCCGACATTTGACCAGGAAACAGCCCCATAGACAGGTGAGCCAGCACCCGACGTATAAACTCCGCCAGCGAGCCACACCGCACCTCGTCACCATGGCGGTTTAGTATCAATACCTGAATACAATGCGGCCGGATCGGGTTTTGCCCTTCGGGCAGTTCAAGCAATAACCCACCTAAGCCTTCGCTTTGCCAGATGTCTTGCACATAGGTGATCGCCGTGAGCAAAAATGCCCATGGCGAAGCCAGTACCCATGGCAATACTTTTTCACTGCGTCGTTTTTCTTCACCGCGAGGGATTGCCTCAAACTGATGCTGTTCAAATTTCGCCAGACTACCTGGTAACAAATAACGTATCTGCGAGGTTTGACTGCCTGGCTCAGAGAGTAAGCGACCAGCGACCCAATCAAGATCCGGTCGCTCACTGTCCAGCGACATAGCCGATAAGGTTGACAAACTATGCTGTTGCCATTGTGATAACTGACTGGCCACATTGAGCACCCGGATCAGCACTGGCATGGCACCAACTTGCTCGGCTGTCATCCCCAATAATTCACGTTCAATATCAGGGTAACTACTGGCTTCCAATGCGCTACGATCCAATGCCTGCTCGACCCAATCGCTGGCACCACCGAGCTGGATAATTCGCTCGACCAGCTGAAGCTGATCGGACAGTTGCGCCGCCTCCTTACAGCGGGCTGCCATGATCGCAATCCACTGCTGACGGAACCGCCCATCGGTGGCCAATATGGCGGCCACCAATTGTGCGTTGTCATCCAGTTGCTGGCGAAGCTGCAACACACGCTGGCTGATCACCCAATGGCGGCCATCGTCACATGGATGAGCAATGCCCGTTAGCAAAGCGACCAACGAGGGATCGTTAACCAGGCAGCTCCCGTGCTCTAACAGCCGTTGCAGCGGCTTAATCACCACAGAAAACAGGGCTGATGAGCTGCGTAAGTGGGCAGATGTGATGGCCTCCATGTTCACTCCTTATCGGTTGTCGGCCGCTTGCCGGGCTTGGGCCAGTAAGTCATACAACTGATCCAACTCCTCAAACAGCGGCGCCCCTTCCCCATCAATGCCTTCGGCCGTCATGCGCGACAATAGCAGGCGATCAAGCGAATCATCGCCGTTGTCCAATGCCTGCTGGGCATCAATCAATTGCTGTTCGGTGATTTGGCCTTCGATGAGGTCTTCAACGAGGAGTTTGGCGCAAGTAATCAGCTCTTGTGATAGCTTCACTGCTTCTATGTAGTCTCTCGCGTATCTATCGACTTTATCTTCAAAATCTTTGTCTAACCTCGGAATCAATAAACTTTCAACAGATGGGTAATCAAGTGCATCTCGAGTCCCCCCTATTGATAACCTATCAACTTGCAGCTTCAAAAAAGTCGAATTAAGGGCCGCGCAAACATAAGCAGTCCCTACTTCCTCTTTAATATTGAAACGAACAGAATGCTGGTTAATATTAATTGGCAGATCACGACTAGTAACCAATGATGCCGTTCCCGGATAACCAGTAATAGATAAAATAATGTCATCAACAATACATTTACTACGTGTTAATTGGTTATCAGTTTCTTCATTGATATACACAGCATCAGATAAATCTAAAGATAATGGCTTAACATTTTGAACGCGTCCAAATAAGACGCCTTCATCAAAATAATCTGCACCTTTTGGAGTTGCACCACCGGCTACTTTTCTTTCACCAACTAGTTTAGAAAGAGGCTCAAGAAGTACGCCCGCTGCTTTAGCTCTCTTGAGCAAACCCAACACTTTAGGATCGTAATGATTTGGGTTGATACGATATGGGTCTAGGTCTTCAGACGACGTCCAATAAGAAACCTTTGATTTGGGTGGATTATCAACAAGAAAGTTGAATACATCTGAGATCTCACATTGCAAATATTTCGCCCAAGCCTTTAACTGCTCGGCCTGACGGATTTTATCGCCGATGTATCTTTGAGTAACCGAGGCCGGTTTAATTAATGGTAAGCGTTTGAAGTTATAAAGATAAATATGTTGCTGAACAGCCCCGCCAGCCTCTCGTTGCATATATGCTTGTGCATACTTTGAAGTCAACCATCCAGCAACAAAATAAGAATCATAATCAGTCCCTTCAAGACTAAATTTTATCGTATCTTGATTTGAATTAGCTTCTTGAATGTTTTCAGGAATAACAGCAAGACGACCAACAGTACCTGATGTAGACACAATAATATCGCCAGATTTTAATGACGATTTATAAAGTAGCTGATGTGTTTTCTTTGTCACGTATGAAAATCGTGATTCGTTTAATAGTGGGCTCTCAATGCCTTCAGCCTTGATAAAACAAACATCTTTCTTATCTTTCGACCATTCAATTTCACTACAAAGAGCATAAGCACCAAACTGCCAAGGCTCACATATCGAACCAACCTTTTCTATTGGTAGCCCAAGCTTCTCCAGTTTTTTCTTTGCGTCATAATACTCTTTTGAATAAAAACCAGTATCCAAGCGCTCTGGAGAGAAGTCACTAGATGGAACTCTAACGATCTTGACCATCACTCACCTCGCTTATAAGCGCCAACAATCTTATCCAGATCGTTATCAACGCCCGCACCGTAATCTTCGATGTTGTTCTTGACGATATAACCTAAAGTTTCCGCAACGGCCATAAACACATCAGTTTGCGGCTCAGGCAAGAACAGTTCTGGCTCATCTTCACGTGCCGGACGCTTTTGTAGATAAAGAATTGACGTCTTCGCGCCCGTACCCGACAGCTTAAAGGTGTCTGACGGCAGCGAAACCACCGCTTTTACAATCGCCTTACCGCCGACAAACTCGCCGGTTTTCTCATCTTTTTTACCCATGAGGTATTCGCGCACATAGCGATCGCCCGAGTTACACAAGATACCATCCGGCAATACAATCATCAGGCGGCCACCCGGTTTCAGTAGCTGCAAACAGCGGTCGATAAACAGCACAGCCGGATCAATCGAACCGCCTTTCACCTGCTGCCATTCGCCTTTTTTGTTGGGCTTGCTGCCCAGAGCCAAGCCAGATACTGTTGGGCGTAACTCATATTTGGCTTTCTTACCGGTAGCGACATTACGCAAATCGGTACGGAAACCGGCCCATAGCGGGTTGCCTTCTTTATCCAAGGTTAACGGGCCGGTATCTTCCCAGCGCATTTTCTGGTGATCATAGTAGGCGTTGTAACTGTCGACGACCTGTTCAGCCGGACGGAAACCGCCCAAGACTTGCTCCATATCGGCTTCATAAGCGGCTTTCGACTCTTTTCCGCGCTTATCTGCTTTAAACTTCGGGGTACCAAATGGCGGGTTAGTACAGATTAAATCAAAGGTGTTGGGCTTCAACGACGGTGTGGTTAACGAGTTGCCGGTATAGAAAATCTTCGCTCTCGGCGCGCCCTGCAAGGCCATGTTGACACGGGCCAACACCACCATGCGCGGCGCCGCATCGGCACCAACAAAACCGTTTTCAAGCAAGTGGCTGAACTTCTCTTCTCGCTCGTTATCCGACAGACCGGCCACTGTGTGCAAAAAGTTTTTCACCCGGCTGAGCGCCACGGAGCCAAAACCGTACGAACCACAGGTTGGATCGCAGAAACGAAACTCGCCCGAGACCAGCTGAGCCACAGCTTCAGGATCGTTTTCAATATCGTGGAACACCATGTCCAACATGGCATCTTTGACTGGCTTAGGTGTCAGGTAAATCCCCAGTCCGCCTTTGGATTCAAAGTTCGCACGCAAGAAGACATCAAATACTCGACCAAGGAAGTCAGCAGACACGTCGGCAAGGGTACCCTGGCGCTCAACACCGGTTTTCGGATCGGTAATGGTCCCTAAATCCTGAATGGCTTTTAGCAAAGTTTCATAGTTACGCGGCTTTTCTAACCGTAGATGAGTCTTGCTATCAAAAATGGCATTACTCTCTTTGGCATCATTGACCACCACATAGTCTTCGTGGCCTTTTAGATAGTCAAAGGCAGCCTGAATTTGTTCGACGGCTTTCTTGCCATGCTCGGCAACATATTGGTAAGTAAAGACCTGATGGAAATTGAACTTTTCATTACCGCAATCAAACAAAATTTCATAGTTATGGTGTACCCGGAACGATTCCAAAAACAGGATCTTAGCGACTTCTTCAATGATGTCGTTTTTGTCTGAGACTTTATCTTTGACCGTTTGGTAGACCTGCTCATGGAAGGCATCCAGATCGTGCATCAAATCACGGTAGACTTGTGCCGACCAACTAAGGTTTTGCTCACCACTTAAACGGGAATAATCGCGAATAAGATCGATGCTGGGAATTTCTGATACCGACTGGCTAAAGCCCCCGCTAAATTCAAAGCTGCGACTGTTATGTCCATCTTCCAGTTGAATAAACGCCGGCCATTGGCTTTCATCATCCATCAAACCATTGGCCCCTAACAGTTCATAGGCCAGTTCATCCAATGCAGCCGTTTCTGAGTGATGCCAGTGACCCTCTTCCAAGGCCAACAATAAGATTTTTGGCGTTTCACTGCCTTCGATGGTGCCCCAGATCAGCTCAGATTTATAGAAAGGTTGCACCGCTTCTAGTGGTAACTGTTGATTAAAACTACTAAATTTCTGACGAAGCGGGGTATAAATCGTATTCAGATCGACGGTGGTATCACTCATTACGTTTGTCCTGTTGTTTGGTGGCATTCGATATTATGAAAAACTCAGATCACATCGACGCGCTATATTCTGTCCGATATTGACTCCATGCTAGCAACTCAATATCGTTAAATTTATCGTTATTAATGATGAAAAGAGGCTTTAACCTAACCTTCAATTTCACCCTTTGATGGTCACTTTAACCTAACCAAAGGCCCCATCATCATCAGCCGGGGGTGTCCTTGGGCCGCCTTTCTAACCATGACTTCTGTCGCAACCATCCCCGCTGGCAATTTGCTCAAGATGATTTTTATCGGAGTTGGCCGCCCCACATCAGCCACAATAGCCACAATACTTTCACCTAAGTCATTCTGCTGAGCTTCTTTTGCCACGGATTTATCGTTACTGGCAGAGGCAAAACCATAACTAGGATCATCGGTATCAACTGCGGCTCGCTCAATCCCCGGCAAACACCCTAGCCACAGTTTTAGCTGTGCTTTACTCCATCCAAGCTCTTGCCATAGCAAACCCTTTTGCTGCCAAATCTCACTCAGAGTTAACCTGCCTTGCTGTAAATCACGGACGATACTTTGCAAGGCATGGCGGCATTCACTTTGTGAGTAGGTGGTATTCATTAACGCTCCTTCATTCAATGCCGAGTTACGTTACTTTGTTTCGACTGGGTGTAATAGTGAAAACATATCGGCCATTTTTGTTTTCGCAACAGCTAGAGCAGCCATAGCCTGATCTCGCAGCTGCATAATATCAAGCAGCTGTTGATGCCATTGAGCCCCAATTTCGATATCCAGCTTAGGGATGACAAGATTGTTCATCTCTGCCGGGTGAATGAAACTCTGGAGGTTTCCATGGGTCAGTTGCTTTATTTGCCAGTTGACCAGCGGGGATTCCATTAGCAGTGCGTATGCGCCTTGATACTCATGGAAACACAAAGTAACTAATTGTTCTGATGGCAATATCAGCTTTTCCTGAACGTCATGAACAAACGCGATCTTATTATCGCTAGCAAACGTAGAAACAATAACATCATTCTGTTTTATCAATCTTTTTTGCGTCCGCCATTTGGCTTTTTCGCCATCTGATAAGTCTCGGGCAAAACTTAACTGATCATTAACATCACTGATACGCAAAACCGTATGCTCAGCAGGGATCCCCCCCGTTTCTTTAGGGTTAATGACAGCAAGAGCGCTTAAATTTTTGCCGCCCTGTTCTAATAATTTTCGCTGATACTGGCCCTGGCAAGCATGGGCATAATCAAGCCGGTGGCTAACATCACTTGCAGCAAAAAAGCCACAGCGCCAACCACGAACATCTTCTGGTTCTGCCAACCCTCTCAGCTGTTGCTTCAACCATTGCTGCACTTGAGAGCGAAGTAGGAACAAGCTCTCTTCAGCTTGATTCAGCTCATCCAAGGCCGCTAAATATTCATTGGCAATCGGTTCAAAACCATTGGGTTTAGGTGCCAACGGCATATCTCGTAATTGCTTTAGACCCACCCGAACTAATGAGGTAATGCCTGTTTGTTGCTCCAAATAGGCACGATAAACAGGCTGCTCCAAACAATAGCTCAACCAAAGCGCATCAGAGGTAGGTAATCCTCTGATAATCGCCAAATTGGCATCTATCGGATGGCGTCGGTACTGAGCAGAAATATATGCAGCACCGGCTCTACCAATACGACGGAGCACAACATCATCAGGTTGGATACAGAATTCCTGATCAGAAAGCTCCGGAAGCTGAAACTGCTCAGACTCTAACTGCAACCTCATGTCGCCAAGATGACGCATTCGATAATACAAACGGTGATCGATAACCTTTTTGAATTCATCGGCTTGTTGCCTTTCTTGTTCTGATACAGCAAGCGGTAAGTATTCTAATTTGACAGGATCTTTTTTGGTCGTATCAAGCAACCTCACATGACGTAAATACCACTCAGAATCAGGGTTATCGCTAAACCGCCAGCCATCAATCAGGCGAACACCCGATTTAGCCAATGCTGGCCAATTTTCGCCCAAACGTGGCAATACAGCCGCTGGCGACAAATGATAATTCGCCCGCCAATCGTCTGCTTTATCTAATTCATCAGCTGTCTGCCAGAGTATCTGCATAGTCACTATCTGCTCGTCATAACATGACCCAATTATACACTCACCCAACGAATACAGCAAATGCACATTTGCAAGTTTAAATGCGAATTCAAACATAATTTCAAATTTATTGTTGACAAGTGGATCAATTGCTGGGCAAGATAATAACAGATGTCGCATTTGCAAGTGGAAATGCGTTTAAAGAAACATATAAACCTACAACCATAGAGAGATAGAACAATGACCCAACTTACAATTTACCTGACAAAAGACGCTTCACTGAGCGCGACAGAAACACTCAACCTTACCGATACAACGATGCACGAGCTGGATATTCCTGAGGCAAACGCGCAGTTATACGTAAAAGAGCAAAAAGAGAACGCACCTTCTTGGTCAAGCTTCTTAACCGATGGTACTCAGCTTACCGATAAGGACTTAGGCAAGAACAGCTCAACTGGGGCAGTAATGCGTGTTCATCATGCCGGACAAACTTTCTTGATCCCTTTTGGCATGGGGCACCACATGATCAATCGCAACGCGATCGATCCTGGCTTTGGTCTAACAGCTGCACTGAACTCGGTAGATCCGGAGAGTATCCGCAGCGCCGATACCGCCACAGATAAGGCCACAAAGCTGAACAATCGAATGCAAAGCGGGTTAGGAGCTGAGATTTTCGACTTCCCAATCAATAAAGAAGAAGATTTCCTGTTTGCCATTGCTGGCGAAAGTGCAGTCGCTAAATTTGGCAAGAAGGTGGTAGGCCGCCACTCCCTTACCATTCAAACCAACGGTGATATCAATGGGCTACCTGAGTTACTACGTACGGCCTATCAGCAATATCAGAAAAAACTGCCTAAGCCATTTCGCTGGGTAGATAACATGCGTATTGTGAAAAACGAAAAATTGCGCAATGAGCTGAATGATGTGCTGATTGATCTGTTGAAACAAGGTGCAACCAGTGAACAATGCTTATGGATGGCAGAAGCAGAAGTGTACGACCCTGCCGAGGTTGCAGGTTATAGCTATACACCTTGTAGTAAAGAGTATTCAGATCTGTTAAGCCTGCAGCGTTATCTTGAGGCACTGAAGCAAAAAGACGTCGCTCTCACAATCGAAAGTCTGAAAAAGAAGAGAATATTTGTTAAGAATGCCAGCAATGAGACCTTAAATAGCTGGAGCGGCTATGATTGCTTGTATGCCGAGTTTGAGCACAAAGGCACATACTATGCGCTTCGCAGCGGTGTTTGGTATCAAATTAATGCTGATTTTGTCAAAGCGGTGAATGATGAGCTGGCCAATATCCCGATGTACCAGCACACCTTGCCGGCTTTCAAGCATAAAGGTGAAGGGGAATACAACGAAGATGTTGCCAAAAACGACAGTTCCATCACGTTACTGGATAAAGACAACGTTTATCTCGGCGGAGGACAAAGCCGCTTCGAGTTTTGCGACCTACTTAAAAACGGCACCGACATTATTCATGTTAAGCACTATACGGGCTCGGCAACACTAAGCCATTTGTTTAACCAAGGCGTCGTTTCAGCAGAGAGCTTCCGCAAGAGCCATGAGGCACGCGAAAAGCTATACAGTAAAATTCCGGGAGTGATGCCGCTAGCAGATGCAGCAATCCCACCGAATCCAAGTGATTACACGATTGTTTATGCGATCTATGGTGTGGATGAACTGCCAACAAAGCTACCGTTCTTCTCCAAAATCACGTTAAAGAATGCGTATCTCAATCTGCTGGCCATGGGCTATAACGTCGCGCTAGCTCAAGTGGCGATTACACCCAAAAAACAAGCTACTAGTCAGCCTTCACCACAATCCGATGCCGCATAACAACTTACTCACCCCACAAGGCGTAGGGCTTACGAGCCCTAGCCCTGCTTTAAACGTCAATAATCCCACCTTTGCCCTCAGCACTTATATAGACAACCACCACGACCAGCCA
>NZ_JAKRFQ010000255.1 GCF_022347985.1 Photobacterium sp. OFAV2-7 | reverse complement strand
GGCCCGGCCACAACCCAAGTAATTCTAGCGGAAGCGAGCATCTTGAGGTAGCTAGGGTATATTCATTAAGATGGGAAAGATGAATATACCCAGGAAGAAGGAGGTTAACGATTCATGAAATCAACAAGCATTTGTTCATCCCATACTTCAATTCCCAGATCTTGAGCTTTAGCTAATTTCGAACCAGCCGCCTCCCCTGCTACTAGCAGATCTGTCTTCTTAGAGACACTCCCCGTCACTTTCGCTCCTAGATTCTGAAGTGCAGCTTTGGCATCAGTGCGAGTGAGCTGGGAAAGAGAGCCCGTCAACACCACGGTTTTACCCTCTAATGGAAGCTCCACGCCTTCAGCAACTTTCTCAATAGCCGGCCAATGTACGCCAACAGCAAGCAAATCATTAATAACAGCTAGGTTGTGCTCTTCACGGAAAAAGTTAAACAGATGCGCGGCAACAATCTCACCCACATCAGGGACTTCTATCAGCTGCTCTTTGCTGGCCTGCTTGATAGCCTCTAAGGTCTCAAAATGGTTTGCCAAATTTGCTGCCGTTGCCTCGCCGACTTCTCGAATGCCCAGCGAATATAAGAACCTCGGCAGAGTCGTCAACTTGGATTTTGCCAAAGAGTCGACCAGGTTTTGAGCCGATTTCGGCCCCATTCTGTCAAGTACCGTAACGACTCCAGCCGAGAGCTTAAACAGCTCGGCCGGGGTGGTGACCATTTCACGGTCCACCAGCTGTTCAATCACTTTTTCGCCGCAGCCATCCACATCCAGCGCCTTACGAGATACAAAATGCTTTAGCGCCTCTTTACGCTGTGCCTGACAGAATAGGCCGCCGGAGCAACGGGCAACCGCTTCGCCTTCCACTCGCTCAACCTTAGATTCACATACCGGACACTCTGTAGGGAACACAATCCGGGTGGCATCTGCCGGACGGCGTGACTCGACCACAGAGACAATCTGCGGGATCACGTCACCAGCACGGCGAATAATCACGGTATCACCAACCATGACACCCAGACGCTCAACTTCATCAGCATTATGAAGCGTCGCATTGCTCACCGTTACGCCGCCGACAAAAACTGGCTCCAGCTTGGCAACAGGAGTGATCGCGCCAGTACGGCCTACCTGAAACTCGACATTGTTCAACAAGGTCATTTCTTCCTGGGCAGGAAACTTATAGGCGATTGCCCAGCGCGGAGCCCGGGCAACAAAACCTAATTGATCCTGAAGCGCGACATCGTCAATCTTGATCACCACACCATCAATCTCATAAGGTAGCGCCTGACGCTTTTCGCCGATCTCCTGGTAATAGGCAATGACCTTGCTCAGGCTGTCCAGCTGCTGGATCTCCGGACACATTGGCAGGCCCCAGTCTTTCAGTTGGACCAGGCGTTCATACTGGCTCGGGGCCAGTTCAGCACCTTCTACAACCCCAACGGAGTAGGCATAGAAGCTTAACGGGCGAGTAGCCGTAATTTTCGAGTCAAGCTGGCGTAAACTACCTGCTGCGGCATTTCTCGGATTGGCAAATGTCTTCTCGCCTTTCTTTAATGCCCTTTCATTCAGCTCGTCAAAGCCTTTCTTCGGCATAAACACTTCGCCGCGTACTTCCAGGCGCGCTGGCCAGTTATCCCCTTGAAGCTTTAGCGGTATAGAACGAATGGTTCGGACGTTCGCCGTAATGTTCTCGCCGGTGGTGCCGTCACCGCGAGTCGCAGCCTGGACCAAGACACCGTTTTCATACATCAGGCTTACTGCAAGGCCATCGAGTTTCGGCTCGCAGCAATAGCTCAGCGTCGAGGCCGAAAGCAGACGATCTAGCATACGCTTTTCAAATGCCTGAAGATCTTCGTCGTTAAACGCATTATCCAGCGACAGCATCGGCAGTTCATGGGTCACCTGAGTAAAACCATCCAGCGGCGCACCGCCAACACGCTGGCTCGGAGAATCAACTGTCATCAACTCAGGATGCTCACTCTCCAAAGCCAGCAGTTGCTGCATCATGCGATCATATTCGGCATCAGGGATTTCAGGATTATCTTCGACGTAATAGCGATAGCCATGGTATGCAAGTTGTTCGCGCAACTCTGTCAGTTGCTGCTGAATGTCGTGACTCATTGTTCTTCCTATCGTATAAAAATCAGGCCCCTCGAAAGGGGCCTGATTATCTCTATTCATTACCCGTATTAAGCCCGAGTATAAAGCTTGGCTTTCTCTCGATATTCATTAATACGGTGCGGGGTGATCATTGCTCGTTCATGATCAAGCACATCAGCCCCTAACTCGTCAGCAACACGCTGAACGGTTTGTAGCATCTGGTTAAAGTTATAATCAGGACGGCCAGGGCAAGGCAACATCAAGTAAAAGGCTATTCCCGGTGTTTCAAAGCTCTCGCTACCACCTTCAGGGAAATGCGCCGGGTGAACCATGTTGGTTACCGAGAAAATAATCGGTCCGGTACCAGCAACATCGGCATGGCGGTGATACACCGAGTTTTCGCCATAATACAAATCGTTTTGCTCCAGACTGTTAAACAGCTTGGTACCGCGAAGGGTCTCACCGTTACGGGCATGGATATTCAGTACCAGATAATCAGGCTTAAGCTCTGGTTCTGGCTTTGGCTCTGGCTCTGGCTCTGGCTCTGGCTCAATAATGGTTTGCTTTTCAACAACCGGCTCAACCTTGACTGTCGGCTCTGCCACTTCCAGCTCTTGAGGCGCGGTCTTTTCAACAGGTTGCTCGTGAAGAGGTTGCTCACTCGGCTGCACAACCGTCATTTCTTCCGGGTCGATCAAAGCCTGCTTAGGTAGCTCTGGTTCAGCTGTCGCCTGAACCTGCACCGACGGAGCGGGCTGCGGCTGCTGAATCTCATGCTCAGGGCTAACCGCAGGCTGAGGTGCAACGACAGGTTCCACTGGCTGTGACTCAGGCTCTACGGTCACCGGACGGGGATCGGCCTCCGGCCTGGCAACTGCAGGCTGTATCTCAGGCTTGGCCGACATTTTGGGCAAGTCTAGAGCAGGTTCTGCCGAGAAGTCACTGGTCGTCGACTCCATCAGCGGATCGGCTTCGATTTTAGCGCCAAAATGCAGTTCCGGCTCTCTCCGGCTAGCCTTTTCTGGTGCTTCACTATTCACAACCCGTACGCTACCGACACCATCCTGATCAAACCCATCGGCATCAACATTACTAGCATCATCTAGCTTGCCCAGCGGCTTCTCACCAAACTTCGCGGGTTTTTCCTTACGACTACTCCACAAGCCATGCAACAGTAACGCTGCAATAGCTAGCGCGCCGACAATAATAAGAACCAGACGCAATTCCTGCATATGAATACTCTGAATTTACTCGTTACCCTAACGGGGCAAATGACAACCAATGTTTCATCAAGCCAATCTGGACACACAAGTCACCCTAACCAACCTGATCACGCTAAACCAATTCCTTTAATTATCTTGCTTCGACAAGGCAGATAATTAAAGGAATTACTAGTAATGTACCAAATCTCAAATCAGAAAGAGAAGATGATTATCGTGATTCGTGCAAGATAGTGCTGCTGAGCACAAAATCGAGCAAAATACAGCCAGTTCCGTGGCATTTTTCCACTTTACCGCCTAGGAAGGCCACAAGGAAATTTGATTCCTTGCACCACACACCGTTAACATGCACCTACTATTCTTTTCCCGGTCAATAGATCCCCGAAAAAAGAAGCTCATGAAGGAGAGTCAGATGCAACAACCACCAGCCATTCAAAACCCTGCCAGTGGGGCCGGGTATTTCTTCAAGGGAATGTCGTTAGCGATGCAACCAGGTACCCGCCGCTTCGTCATTCTGCCGCTGCTGGTGAATATTATCCTGTTCGGCAGTGCATTTACCTTTGTGCTGAGTCAACTCAGTGACTGGATCAATGGCTGGATGGCTTATTTACCGCAATGGCTTGACTGGCTGTCTTACTTGCTATGGCCTCTATTGGCCGTTGCTGCTTTAGTCACCTTCTCTTACTTTTTCAGTACCATCGCCAACTGGATAGCGGCCCCGTTCAATGGGCTTTTGGCCGAACATCTCGAGGCCAAGCTAACCGGCGAACCTGCCCCGGATGCCGGTTTGAAAGATATTCTCAAAGATCTGCCACGGATCATGCACCGAGAATGGATCAAACTGAAATACTACCTACCAAAGGCTATAGGTCTTTTTATCCTGCTGTGGATCCCTGCCATCGGCCAGACGGTCGGTCCGGTATTATGGTTCCTGTTCAGTGCCTGGATGATGAGCATCCAATATGCCGACTACCCGTTTGACAACCACAAGGTACCGTTCACCACAATGCGAGACGCCCTGAAAGAAAAGCGCGGAAAGTCAATCAGCTTTGGTAGCCTAGTCATGCTATTTACCATGACGCCGCTGCTTAACCTTGTGGTAATGCCTATTGCCGTCTGCGGTGCCACCGCCATGTGGGTTGACCACTACCGAACACAATACAAGCTTCACTAGCTTTAAATAGTAACCAGCAAGTTATAGTTACCAGCAGGCAGCGGGAGCATAAGCTCCCGCTGTTTATTCATCCCCCTGTCGCACCTCATAGCGCCGAGTGGCCGCCAACCTTGCCTTCAAAGCATAGAATGCTGGCTTCTTGAACTGCCCCTCTTATATAACAATAAGATATAACAATTAATTACTTTCCAAATGCCAATCACGGTTTATGCTTTATCTGTCATTTGTTGAAACGTGTCACGAAGGAACGACAAGCATGAGCAAGATTTACGAAGATAATTCACTAACGATTGGAAACACCCCGCTAGTTCGTCTTAACCGTGTAAGTAAAGGTAACGTTCTGGCTAAAATTGAGGCTCGCAACCCTAGCTTCAGCGTAAAATGCCGTATCGGCGCAAACATGATTTGGGATGCCGAGAAAAAAGGCCTTCTAAAAGAAGGGGTAGAGCTAGTTGAGCCAACCAGTGGTAATACAGGTATTGCCCTTGCTTTTGTTGCATCAGCTCGTGGCTACAAGCTTACTCTGACCATGCCTGAGAGCATGAGTCTGGAGCGTCGCAAACTACTTAAGGCTCTAGGTGCCAACCTAGTGCTGACCGAAGCGCCTAAAGGTATGAAGGGTGCGATCGAAAAAGCAGAAGAGATTGTCGCTTCTGATCCGTCAAAGTACCTGCTGCTTCAGCAGTTCAATAACCCGGCCAACCCGGAAATTCACGAAAAGACTACAGGTCCGGAAGTTTGGGATGCCACTGACGGTGAAATTGACGTCTTTGTTTCTGGTGTGGGTACCGGCGGTACGCTTACCGGTGTCAGCCGCTATATCAAGCAGCAGAAAGGCAAGGCCATCACAACCGTTGCTGTTGAGCCTTCCGAGTCTCCGGTTATTACCCAGACGCTAAACGGCGATGATGTGCAGCCTGCCCCGCACAAGATTCAGGGGATCGGTGCCGGCTTTATTCCTGGCAACCTGGACCTTGCTCTGATTGACGAAGTTGAGCGCGTAAGCTCTGAAGATGCCATTGAAATGGCTCGCCGTCTGATGGAAGAAGAAGGCATTCTTGCCGGTATTTCTTCAGGTGCTGCCATTGTGGCCGCCAACCGCATCGCCGAGCGTCCGGAATTTGCAGGGAAAAACATTGTTGCAGTGCTACCAAGCTCTGGAGAGCGTTACCTGTCAACGGCACTGTTTTCGGGTATCTTTACGGAAAAAGAAACCCAACAGTGATCACATTTTATAATGATAGATTGATAATTGCTGCCTAAAAGCCCCCCTTGAGGGGGCTTTTTTGTTGCATTTTGAACTTAGCTTTAATATAAATCCGTTGCGTTTTATTTTTAGCGTCGAAATAAAAGGTCAAAAAATCGACCTTTTCGGGGCTTGTAAACCAACAATGTCACAAAAAATTGACTTGGATTAAGCTAAAACGCCGAACTGTTGGGTAGTTTATACTCCCAGTTAGCAAGCATACGTTATC
>NZ_JAKRFQ010000254.1 GCF_022347985.1 Photobacterium sp. OFAV2-7 | reverse complement strand
TATGGCATATCCTGAGGCAAACGCATGTACTGCTCATGCAGTTTATCGAGAATACTGCGCAGTGACTGGTTGTTCTTTCTGGCGACAATCAACCCGGTTTCATCCAAAAACAGATTCATCCAGTCAAGATGATGGCCTTGCCACTCACCGGCATCATTTTGGACGTAATGGCTATAGTCTGGAACTTCAGGCTTGGCAAGGAACAGTGCAGCCGGCTTATAGGGAATCGTGTCACTATCCATATACATACCGCCGAACTCAATCACAATCATAAATCTGAAATAGTCCGATAATGTTGCGTAATAGCCCTTGTCATGAAGCAAGTTAACAGCACTGAAGTAGTCTTTAGCCTTTGCCAAGGCCAGCATTTTCAATGAATTTACATGGGAAACATGTTTACCAAATCGATACTGACCTAGAGTGAACTCCCCGGTCCCTCCCGTCGAGACATAATGTGGGTCATTACGAAGTTGGTCCTCATCCCAGACCCAGAGAATGCTCTTATAAGCACTATCGTTAACCGCCTGAATGGCGGCATCCCATTGAAGCATCGCACTTTTTGTTGGTTCGGGCAGGCTGCCTCCCATCCAGACCCGATGAATAAGCTTTTCATCGTCACCCAGCTGCTGAGTTGGCACTGCGAACAGTGAGGAGCAGCGTGAAATATCTAACTTTTCGCTGCTACGACTAATCCATTCCCTCATTGCTTCTAATTGCAAATGAAAATGCTTTTGTTGCTCATCCGAGTCTTGATTATTTTCCTTTATGGATTGCTGAAACTTAAGAAAATCCAGTTTAAGCGTATTTATTTTTTTCTCATATTCGCCGTGAAGAATATTACTTTCTATCGTCTCTACATCTAAGTTTCTAATTTCCATATCTTATCTCGTTATCTTGAGGTCATTCGTGATATTTAAATCCGGCACGCACCAAAAAACGCAAAACGGTGTTAAGTCAAACCATCCATCTTTGTTGCTTCTTCTGGTAGTATGAATTGGCAGCCATGAAGCTATGCCAGTTAACTGACTGATTAAATAATGAATTAACCAGTTTTCATGATGTCGGGTTCAAACATTTCCGTACTGCATTGACTAGGCTCCACCTCGTCATAATAATCATGTACCGAGGGAGCTCTGAAGATATTTGAGGAGCTAACCTTGTCTTCTATGATATTGATATACTCAAGGCTTGAGTCTTCTAATCCTTGTACTGAAACATTGGTTAATTTCAGCGTGTCGATATAACGGATTATTTCGCCCGTAATTTCTTCTCCCGGATACAAAACAGGAATACCCGGAGGATAAACCATAATTGATTCACCACATTTTTTGCCCACAGCCTCACTTAACAAACACCTAGTTTTAGGTGCAAAAAACGCCTCCCTGGGATTATCCAGCATTCTCGGTGTATTAGTTGGATAATTAACAACAGGTATCGTCGCGTTATTTATTTTTCGGATATACTCTTTTGAAATAACACCTAGTGCTAGTAACACCACCATAAGGTCATCTTTGCTGTCCGCATAACTGGTAATGAAAAGAACATTGTAGAAGTCTGACAATTCAACTTGGATATCAAATTCAGAGGTTAATATTTTCTCTAGCTGGAAACCGGTAAGTCCTAACGCCCTTGCACTTACGGTTATCTTGGTTGGATCAAACGCAAACACCCCCTGATAATCTAACACCTCTTCGCCAAAGCAATGCATCCCTTCTATGGCATTGATGGCTTGTCGAAGCCACCTTGCATTTCTGATAGCCTGAGTCACCAACTCTTTTCCCTCTAGAGCAACTTGTTTCCTGGCAACATCCAGCGACGCCAACAGTGGGTAGGATGGCGAGGTCGTTTGTAACATGCTAAGAACTTGCCTGACTCTGCTTCCCTTAATCCTCTCGCCCTGAACGTGCAGTATAGAGCCCTGTGTCAACGCCCCTAATAACTTATGGGTACTCTGGGTACAGGCATCGGCTCCAGCCTCCATTGCCGAAATAGGTAGCTGATCAGAAAAGTACAAATGCGGTCCATGGGCTTCATCTACCAGCAACGGTATATTATGGCGATGCACGAGTTCGGCAACAGAAACAAGATCGGTTGCGGTACCATAGTAAGTCGGATTAATGACCAAAACAGCTTTGGCATCGGGATGCTGAGATAGAGCATGTTCAACGGTTGAAGGCGAGACACCATGAACAATCCCGTTATCTGGATCTATTTCAGGTTGCATGTAAACAGGAATAGCGCCACTTAAAATAATTCCAGAGCTCACGGAAATATGAATATTTCGAGGAACCAGTATTTTCTCTCCCGGTTTAACAGCAGATAAGATCATTGCCTGAATTCCACCAGAGGTACCATTTACCGTGAAAAAGCTTTCTTTCGCACCAAATGTTTCAGCAGTCAGTGCAAGTGCTTTTTTAATATGACTCTTAGGATGATGAAGGCCATCAACCATCTCAAATATAGTGACATCTATTTTGAATAGATTAGGACCAATAAACTCATAAAAATCTTTATCTATCCCGCGCCCTTGCTTGTGACCGGGCACATGAAACGGAACCATATTTCTTGCCGCATATTCATCTTTTAAGCTACTAAATATTGGTGTCTCACGTTGGTCTAACTTCTCCATTTTTTGCCACTCTACTTATTCGGAACAATATAATCTGTAGTGACTCACCTAAATAGATAGCCTCGCTAAATTGGAGCATCACTTAACCCAGTAAAACCTTACTGTGATAAGTAATAATAGGACGTGTGTTTCTCTACAAAAGCCAGATATTTAACCATTAAGCTCAGGAAAACATATGTTTATAGCAACCAATTTATTGCGGTTATTATCACTGTTGCGAATCACATCAATAACCATAGGCAAAAGCATACAGGCGTAACATTAAACAATAAATCGAACAATTTACTTTTGCGAAGCAGTTCAAGCAACAAAAAGAAACAGATTACAATGAAAGAAACTCGATGCATATTTTGATATTAGAGTGGGAGTTTTAATAAGATGGGATACAATTTAAATTTTGTGATAACTAACACCAAACAAATCACAACACTAATTACATTTAGCATTCATATTGATGCACCTTATGGTGAAACAACAAATATGATTTTTCAAACGTGCGCATCATTAATCATTACAAATATAGTAACTCCTTAGTTATTTATCCTCATTGGCACTTAGGGTTTCAGTTTTCTTAGCTACGATCACAGCCTCTCTATGTAATTTCAACTGTTAAATATCAGTTCTTAGGCATTCGATTCAATAAGTTATGCGCGACAGGTAAACAGTGAAGTAGTAGTAGGCGAATGACATGGCTCATCATTATCAATGCAGGTTCAAGCCCCAAATATATAGCCGCGATAGTCATCGCCTCGATACTACCTGGAACCCAAGACATAATCAGCACAAGCACACTCTTATCAAGCACATAACTAAAGCTAATTGCAAAAAAGATAGTAACTAACAAACTAAGTGCGGTAGCAATAATGCCTGACTTGATGTTTAGAAAAAAATCTCTGCAACTTACCCCTGTCAAACGCACACCAATTAATGCACCTAAAGCAGAAGTTGCTATGAATATCATGACTTGAGGCATAGCATAGATTTCAGAAGGTATTAATGCCACAAGAGTTATAGTCACCACCATTCCAGTAACCATATAGGGTGCAGGAAAACCTATTTTTTCGAAAACGACGCCAGCTATCCAGGCAACTAGAATTATGGCAATTAGCATTGGTGACTCGCTACCCGCCATTTCTGGCGGCGTTGAATCAATACTCCCAGACACGATTAAGCCAGATAAAACCGTTAAGCAAACTAGCCTAACTGTATGTGTAAAAACAACTCTAGCAGAAGGCACATCCTGGGTTTCATTCAATGCTAGTACCGCTGCCATCGCTCCCGGCAATGAGCCCAACAGACTATCGGTTTTAGACCAACCTTCTCGCTTATATAGCCAATAATAACAAATAGCTACTTGGCCAAGCATACAGCTTACAAGACCAAGTAAGAGTGATATCGGGAATCCGCTATAAATCGCCTCAATGGGGACCATCAACCCAACAACCATACCTAAAATCAATTGAACAAAAGTAATGGTGTGTGCTGATAATGACATCGACAGCCCGAGTTTCCCCGCGATTATCACAGCAACCATTGCACCAAACATTGCCCCAAGTGGAATATTTAATAATGTTGCGGCAATCGATCCGACTAGTGCGACAGAAACTGTAATAAATACCAAGCTAACTCCATAAACGCCAACAAATGTGATGCCATTTATGCCATATTTCAGACCCCCAATCCATCTTGAAGCATTAACTGTATTTACCTATATCCAAGCCTGCTCGATCTATCGGCTAGATTCATTCAAAGTGTAACCAACTTAGTTATCATCAGACTAAGCTCTTCAACCAAAACCCTGCCCTCATTCGACGGATAAATAGCCCAGCCTTAAATACTTCTTCCAAACAGATTCCAACAAAAGCACCGATCAGACCCCAATCACACCATATACCAAGAACATAACTCGCGGGAGCTCCTACTATAGCGAAACTAAGAAGCGTAATGTTCATGACTGACTTAGCATCTCCTCCGGCCCTTAAGAGCCCAGGTATTACCGAGTTAATGGAAGTAAAATAAAGTGAAAATGCGAGAATCCAGATGCAGATATAAGCCAATTCACGTGTCTGTTCCTGAATTTTATACAAGCTCAATAAAGGGTTAGCAAATAGGATTAATAACAAGACAGGAACCGTCATTATCAACAAACCAACCATAATTGCACTGTTAGCACTTGCCTGGGCCTGACGAAACTTCCCGGCCCCAAGCAATTTTCCTATATGAATCGCCGTAGCTTGCTGCAGGCCGCCAACAGGTAACATGAAAAGACTTTTGAACGTCCGGATAATTGCATATCCCGCATAAGCAATCGCACCGACTGAATTCATCAGTACCGTATAAAAGACACGCGCCCCCTGCCAGTAAAAACCATCAATAGTGTTCGGGTAACCAAGCTCTACGATTTGTCTAAGATAGTGCCACTCTGGCATTAGCAAGTTCTTGATTTTGAATTGACGTAATAAGCAGATCAGTAGAGTTATACTCTGCCCAACACTGGCAATAAGCGTTGCAAAAGCGGCCCCTCGAAGCCCCAGCGGCGTAAATAGTGACTCCGCAATACCAGGGACAGGAAGGCCAAAAATAAGAATATAGTTGCCTACAAAGTTCACCACATTGAAAAATATCGCTATCTTAACCGGTGTTTTTGTATTGCCTGACGCGTTGAATACCGCAGATATCATTTGCGAGAGCAACATACAAGGAACGGCGAAAGCAACTATTCGCATGTAGCTACCAGCTATGCCAGGTACAGCCGACCAATCACCACGAGATTTGAATATATCGGTCGTTAATATTGCTATCAATTCTTCAGCGTAGAAATAAAAGGTAGCCCCCAGCACAATCCCACACAGCCAACCCGTTGCCACCATACTCTGTGCGACATGTACTAACTTTTGCGGCTGACCTGCACCTGAGTATTGTGAAACCAGAATGCTTCCCCCCGTCGATAACGCAGCAAACAGCAGGAAGCTAAAAGATAACAACTGACTTGAATTCCCCAGTCCTGAAATGGCACCTTCACCTAATTGGCCAATCATTAATGAGTCGACAAAACCCATCAAAGTAAAAAGCACACCCTGAATCATAATCGGCAGTGCCAATTTAACGATAGGACGTGCCAGGCTCGGCCTCACAAATCGTAAACTATTTTGAATCAAGATCATTCAATACTCTCTTGATGACTGTTTGAAGCACTTGCTTATCTTTTTCCAGACGAGAAAGCTCCCACTCAAACCATTCGATATGCTCCAAGCATTCTTCTTCGCTATTCGTCAGTTCGAAAAACCGAACGATATAAAGAGGTACAGCGTCAACAAACAGATATATATACGACAGCTCTTCCGTGGTTAAC
>NZ_JAKRFQ010000253.1 GCF_022347985.1 Photobacterium sp. OFAV2-7 | reverse complement strand
GCTGGCAAATTCCTCGGACGGGGTACGAATTGCTCTCTGCAGCCCTTCCAGGTACTGGTCAAGACTGTTGAAGCCAATCTTCAACGAGCTTTGTTCATGGTTGGTATAACCAAGATCACTCAAACGCAGTGCTGTTGCATTAGGCAAGAAATACGTTCCGCAGCCGACCTGTTCAAAATTCAGTTCAGAAGCGCTCTTGTTGAGGAACGAGCCGCACAACGCCGGAGAAGCACCGAACAGGTACGGGATCAACCAACCAAAGCGGTAGTAGTTGCGGATCAGGCCGAAATAGGCATCTGACACGGAGTCGCGGCGCTCCTGTTCGGCCTGATCGCCAAACAGCTGCTGCCAAAATTCATCCGGGAACGAAAAGTTAAAATGGACCCCGGAGATCACCTGCATCACACTGCCGTAACGGTGCTTCAGCCCCTCACGATACAGCGTCTTCATCCGGCCGCTATTAGAGCTACCGTATTGCGCCAGGGTGATATCGTCTTCCTTGCCGACAAAACACGGCATCGACATCGGCCAGAGGCTTTCCTGATCCAGTTGGCTGTAGGTGAACTGATGAATATCACTAAGTTGCGTCAACAGGCTGTCAACATCATGCGACACCGGCGTTATAAACTCCAACAACGACTCGGCAAAGTCTGTCGTAACCCATTTGTTGGTTAATGCCGAACCCAGTCCGGCAGGGTGCGGCTGTGCAGACAGGCCTCCTTGCGGTGTAATACGTAGCGCTTCTCGTTCCAAGCCACGCCCTATCTGAGTCAGTGCATCAGGATTTGCTGAAATCTGCTGCAACCTTTGTGAAAAATCCATCAAGGCCATTCTCAATCATTAACTTAATAAGTGAGCTAGAGTAATCATTATTTTTTACGATTACCACGATTATTAGTGCGAAACAGTTTTACAGGCCAGAAACAATCCTGCCCATCCGCACTCTGCTCTTTGTTACATAAAAGCAGTAAAAAGCCAGCACTTGTCGTGCTGGCTTTCTTCAGGCTAAGGCCACTATCACCACTATTTCTGCGGCTCCAGCGACTTAATCGGGATCCCCAGCGCTTCAAATTGCGGCGTCAGCGACTTGGCATCACCAACTACGATAATTTGATAATCATCTGGATTGAACCAGGTCGCCGCCAGCTCGTTGAGCCGCGACTTGCTGATACTGGCAACAATATCGTTACGGGTCTCAACAAAGTTCTCCGGCAGTGAATAGGTCAGGATCTGTCCCAACAGCTGGGCCTTCTTACCCGGCGTTTCATAGTTCAGGGCATCTTTCTGTCCGACTGCCAAACGCATAAAGGCCAATTCCTCATCCGTCACGCCCTCCGAGCTCATTTTCTCCAGCTCGGCCAGAAACTCCTTGAGCGAGGCCAGACTGGCATCGGCGCGAACCTGGGCATAGTAGACAGACAATCCGACTTCCTTGCCGCCACTCTGGTAGCCACCAGCCCCATAAGTGTAGCCCTTGTCCTCACGTAAATTGAGGTTGATACGGCTATTGAAATTACCGGCAAGGTTGAAGTTCGCCAGCTGAGTTTCAAACAGTTCTCCGGTTGCATCAAACGGTAGTCCCTGACGCACCAGGCGGATCACGGTCTGTGGCGCTCCCGGCTTGTCGACCATCCACAACGTCTGCTGAGGTAACTTCGGTAGCACCTGCGATGTATAGGTCGGCTCCGGCATACCCTGCCAGTCAGCCAGGAAACCGAGCTGCGAGGTCAGTTGCTCGGCATTGATATCACCCACCACGACAATATCGGCACCGTTCGGGGTGTAGTAACGACGATAGAAGGCTTTGACATCATCCAGAGAAATCGCTTCCAGTGACGCCTTGGTCCCTTCCGGCGGCAGGCTAAAGCTGGTACCACGGAACAGCACCTCGCGGGTAGCCTGACCGGCCAGCCACGATGGACGCTGGTGCTCGTAGACAACACCTTCAAGGGCCTGCTGTTTAATGCGCTCAAAATCGACCGGATCAAAGGCCGGGCTGAACAGGCGCTCCTCCATGATGGCCAGCGTCTGAGGCAGGTTCTTCTCCAGTGAGGTAACAGACACAACCGTGCCATACAAGCCGGCACTGAAGCTCACCGTACTGCCGAGGCTATCCAGCCGTGATGACAGCTCCTCGGCTGAGGATTTGGTGCTTGCCTCGCCCATCATCGACGCCGTAAGCTGCGCCAGACCGGTTTTCCCGGCAGGCTCAAAACGTCGCCCGGCAGGGATCACCATTTGCAGTTCGACGGTCGGCGTTTCACGGTATTTGGTCCCCAGCACCTTGATCCCGTTCGCCAGCTCAAACTGGTACAGCTCGGGCATCACAGACTCAACCGGCGAAGAGGGTTGCGGCATTACCGAACGGTCGAAGTCGTCAACCGGCTCCCTGAGCAGCAACTCGTTATCTGCCACTTTCTGGTGCTCGCCAATTATCCGAGGTGGCGGCGTATAGTTGGGCTTGGCAGCCTGAATCGCCGTTTTGCCTCTCGGAACAACGCTCAGGGTGACGCTTGGATTACCGTTGATATAGCGCATGTAGGCCTGCTCCATACTGGTGGTCGTCACCGCCCGGAGATTGCCCAATTCAACACTCAGGTAATTCGGGTTATCAAAGAAGGTCTGGTAGGCCGCCAGTTGAGAAACTTTGCCGCGGACACTCTGCAGACCAAAGATCGCGTTGGCCTCGACCATTCCCTTGAGCTCATTAAGCTCTTTGCTGTTGATACCGCGCTGCTCCAGCCCGTCCAGTACTGTGGTGACTTTCTGGCGCAAATCTTTCAGGTTACCTTGGTTGCCGCTCTGTCCCATGGCGTAGACATACATGGTACAGGCCAGCTCGGCACAGTCATGAAAGGCACCGGCATCGACCACCTCGCCGGTCTTGACCAGGTTTTGATACAGCAGGCTGTTCTTGCCGCCACCAATAACCCGCGCCAGCATATCCAGCGAGGCTTCGTCCTCGGCACCGTTATAGGACGTTGGCCATGCCATCAGCAGCATTGGCTGCTGGATCCTGTCTTCCAGCGTCAGGTAGCGATCAGCATCAATCGTTACCGGCTGCTTAGCCGGTTTCTCGACTTCGGGCCCACGCGGGATCGAGCCGAAATACTTGTTTACCCAGGCCAGGGTCTGTTCGACATCAATATCACCGCCAATGGTCAGCGTGGCGTTGTTCGGCCCGTACCAGCGCAGGAAGAATGCCTTTAGATCGTTAACATCGACCCGGTCTAGATCCTCGATATAACCGATAGTCTGCCAGGAGTAAGGATGGGTGCGTGGGAACAGCGCTTCTCCCATTCGCTCATAAACCAAACCGTATGGCCGGTTCTCATATCGCTGGGCACGCTCGTTTTTGACCGTCGAGCGCTGGATTTCAAACTTACGCTGCGAGACAGCCCCAAGCAGGAATCCCATCCGGTCCGACTCCAGCCAGAGCATTTTTTCCAGCTGGTTGGCAGGTACCGTCTGGAAATAATTGGTCCGGTCGCGGTTGGTGGTGCCATTAAGGGTTCCCCCCGCCTCGGTGATCAAGCGGAAATGCTCTTGATCGCCGACATGCTCGGAGCCCTGGAACATCATGTGTTCAAAGAAATGGGCGAAACCGGACTTGCCCAACTCTTCACGCGCCGACCCGACATGGTAGGTCATGTCTACATGAACCAGCGGATCGGACTTGTCTTCGTGCAACAGCACTGTCAGCCCATTGTCGAGGGTATATTTGGTATAGGGAATAACAGGCTCGTTTGGCTGTCCGCCTGTCACCTGTTCAATCAGCGTTACCCCTTCAGGCAACTCGGGAGCCGCGTCTCTCTGCGCCAACTGGGCTCCACACCCAGCAAGAGAAAATAGCGCAACACCTAGAATCCACTTTTGCACGTAAGCATTCCTTATAATAAGCCTTGTACGATCAGAGCCAGTACCGCATAGCGTATAGCCTTTCCGATCATGACGATCAGAAAACTCAACCAATGGCGCATACGCAACCAGCCTGCCGCCAAACACAAAGGATCCCCGATAACGGGTAACCAGCTGAAAAATAATGACCAGTAGCCATATTTTTTCAGCCATTGCAGGGCTTTATGACCATGTTTTTCGTCAGAAGTTTTATCTGGCAGTAATCTTCCTAGCCAGTAGTTCGTCATTCCCCCCAGGGTATTGCCCAACGTCGCCACCGCTACGACAAGCCATACCGCATTATCACCGAGCTTGAGGGTCGCAATAAGGCTCGCTTCCGAGCCGCCGGGAAGCAGGGTGGCACTCAAAAAACCAGTGGTGAACAGCACCCAAAGTGCCGATTCACCATTCAATAACTCTAGCATTGAAACAACTTATTAATAATCAGGCAGATTTCATTCTACCTTTTGAGAAAGTCACTCTGCAGGTTTTACTCGCTACTACCCACAGCCAGTACTATCTTACCTCGGGTATGACCCGCTTCTATATCGCTATGAGCCTTCGCTCCGTCGGACAGCGGATATTGCGCGGCAATATTCAGCTGAAGCTGCCCGGCCTCCAGCATGGCCATCATCGCATTATTCTGCTCGACAGACGGCGACACCAGCATACCTTCGGCCTCTAAACCTTGCTGCTGTGCCTGCCCACACACGGCATCCGCGGTTATCGTCGGAATGGTCACCACTCGTCCTCCGGCTTTCACGCAGTCTAATGCCGTAATACCGATATCACCGCCCATCAAATCTATCAGTACATCGACCGGCTCTATCTGCTCGGCCAACGGCGCCTGGTGATAATCCACCGCCGTCGCTCCCAGCCCGCTGACAAACGCCATATTGGCCGCAGAACAACTGGCCATCACATTGGCTCCTCGGGCAACCGCCAGCTGAATCGCAATATGACCGACGCCACCGGCACCGGCCAAGATCAATACCCGATCATTTTCGCCTACCTGTCCCTTATCGAGCGCCTGCCATGCCGTCTGACCGGCCAAGGGCAACGCTGCTGCATTCGCCAGAGGAACGGCTTTCGCAACTTGGCTCAGCGTATCGGCCTCGACAGCCACATATTCACTGTAGCCACCACCGGCAAGGGGAAAACCGACAAACCCCGCCACACTCTCTCCAACAGCGAAATCCTGTACGTTCGCACCTACCTTCACCACCTTGCCTGCAATGTCATAGCCCGGCACCCAGGGCAGGTTATCTTTGTTCTGCTGAGCAGCCCACCCCAGCCCGGCACGGGTTTTGGCATCTATCGGGTTCACACCGGCATAGGCGACCCTAACCAACACCTGGCTATCAGACGGTACAGGTATTTCGGTAGTTTGCATCGCCAATACCGAAGGCTGACCAAACTGGGTTATTGCGAGTTGCTGACAAGCGTTCATTCCCTTTTCCTTTTTTATCTGATTTATACCGCTCAATACCGGTATGTGATCATTCTTGTAAGAGCATATACCTAATTGCCACCATAAAAAAACGGGTAGCATATTGCTACCCGTTTCAATTTGTTTCAAGCCAGCAAGGTTATCTGGAATCCAAGCATCTCACCGGCATCTTGCCTGATCGATATGCTGTTAGCCAACCAGAGCCTACAGGATACCGGCCGCAACTGCCGAACCCAGTACCCCGGCCACATTAGGGCCCATGGCGTGCATCAGCAGGAAGTTATGTGGGTTAGCCTCGAGACCAACCTTGTTAACAACCCGTGCCGCCATCGGTACAGCAGATACACCCGCCGCACCAATGAGTGGGTTGATGTCTTCCTTGCTGAAGCGGTTAAGCAGCTTGGCCATCAGGACACCACCACCGGTACCGACACTGAATGCCACCGCACCCAGCACCAGGATCCCCAGGGTCTCGAACTGCAGGAATTTGTCTGCTTCCAGCTTAGAGCCCACACCCAGACCCAGCATGATCGTCACAATATTGATGGGCCAGCCACAGGACAGGCAGGCTGAGTAAACTCGCGGCAATAACCGAGACCCATTGTGGCTGCTCAAGCATCACTGCCAAAGAGACAATCAGCCACCACTCCGCCCCGTATATAGC
>NZ_JAKRFQ010000252.1 GCF_022347985.1 Photobacterium sp. OFAV2-7 | reverse complement strand
TTTACCGGTTTGTAATCAATGGTATACTTTCAATGTTGTCTCTTTATGGTTCTCCCCTATGCTAGAAAATCTTCAACAAATGGTAATCCTCGCTACTGTTGGTCACGAACAGAACTTTACTCGTGCAGCAGAGCGCCTTGGCATCTCAAAATCGCAAGTCAGTAAACAGATTCGTTTTCTTGAAGAGCGTTTAGGCTGTCAGTTGGTACAGCGTAGTACTCGTGCTGTCGCACTAACTGATATTGGTTTACAGTATTCGGAGTATGGCCAGCAACTGCTGGATACAGTCAGTGAAGCTGAAGCAATGGTCGCAGGTTACCGTAATGAGATTAAAGGCGTACTTCGCGTCGGTATTGCGCAATCATTTGGTAATGCCAACATTACATCGGCATTGGCAGAGTTCCAAAAAACCCATCCAGACCTAGAGCTTGAGGTCAGTTTATTTGACCACCGCCCTAACCTGCTTGAAGAAGGCTTTGATTGTTGGGTTGCGATTCATGAACATCCGCCTGAGGGTATGGTGGCACGTAAGCTAGCAGACTGTAAGTTTGTTGTTGTTGCATCGCCAGACTATCTTGAAAAAAATGGCACGCCATCATCACCAAGTGAGTTACGTAAACATAACTGCATTACCTACCAGAGCCGTGAACGAAAATACGTTAACTGGGAATTCACTCGTGACGGCGTAAGACAATCAATTCGAGCGCGAGGCACTTATCGTATCGATAACGCGCCGGCGGTTCTCGATGCTGCACTCTCTGGTTTAGGCATTGCCTATCTGGCTACCTACCTAATTAATGATGAAATCGAGACTGGTAGACTTGTTCAATTACTACCTGAGTGGAAAGCCGATGTAGAACTGCCGATTTATGCTGTGTACCCACGACGCAAGTATCTCGCTCCTAAGGTTCGTTCATTTATAGATTTTATGTCTGAAAGTATGGCTGTTCCGCCTTATCGTACCCCCAACCCAGCCATTAATCGCTAGACAGGCAAATTCCTTCTCAATTCTGTAGTTGTGATTCTAGAGAGATGTTCTAAACCTAAAGTAGTGCTTTACTGCTTTAGGTTGCCTAATGTCGTGCAAAAAACAATGCTATTTATTGATTCCATTCTTACTGACTGGCATTTTTCTATCTGGTTGTGGAAACGGAGGTGACACCGTCACAAATAGCCAGGGCCAACAATCAACTTCCCCATCTCCCTCAGTAGTACCAAGCGCCAGAATCCTGCTAACTGAGCTGCCAGAAATGCGCCAAACCGTGTATTTTGAAAAAGACAGCTACGAGCTTGATGCAACCAACCAACGCGATCTTGATCCTATTGCAGTCCGGCTAAGGCAACATCCCGACAGCTTCATTGTTGTGGTTGGACACAGCGATGACAGTGGTAATGAAGAAGAAAATATAGTGCTTTCCTATGAGCGTGCGTTTAGTGTCGCCATCTATATTTCATCTGTTTTTGGGGTTGAAGAGGAAAGAATCCAGATAGTCGCGGCGGGTTATAGCGAAAAGATCGCGAAGGGTTCATCAGAGGTAGAAAAAAGAAAAAACCGACGGGTTGAAGTGTTGTCTCCGAAAGCGATAGTAAGAACCTTGAGTGCCACTCCCGATCCTAAATATTAATTTTGGCAGCAGGTTTCTAATACCTGCTGCCAATCGTGTTATTGCTGCTTTTTCAGTGCAGGGAATGCGTACATCTTCTTCAAGATATCAACCACACCTGCTGGCAAATCAGATAGCTTTTCAGAGAATCGTGTTTTCTCTGCATCTGTAACAGATTCATGTGCCTGGTTTGCTGCAATATAGTTCGCCGGAAACAAGTGATAGTTTTCAGTGATCTGTCGATCAACTTCTTCGGCCAGTTCTTCTGGTGTTTCAAACGGTGCTTTAATCACATCACCAAAGCTGACATGAATACGGCGCTTTTGGCCCACGATACCCTGGATAATACTTTCTATATCCTCAAACTCGCCTTTCTCGTAACTACCAGACGTTGCTTTCTCGTATAGTTCTTTCGCTTTGGCCACATCACATGGATCGTTTTCGTAGGAGATAGCAACCGGGACGATATTCAGCCCCGCGATAAATTCACTAAAAGATTGCTTGCGCTTGCGTCCTTCCATGAAAAACATCTTCAGAATCGCCGGATCCGTTCTATCATTTCCGTCTTTGGCTCGTCCCTCTTTCTGAGCAATCCAGATAGAATTGCCAGTTTCAAGAGAGTGAGAAATGTAGCTTGAAAGCTGACCAAGTGCCTTCATCATTTCGCGTGGTCCTTTCGCGGAACGCTTTACAATGAAGCTTTTGTTAAGGCGCATTAATTCTGTCGCGCAAGGTTTCTTAAGCAGGTTGTCACCAATAGCGATACGAACTGTTTTAAAGTTCTGCTTATATAGACACCAGTTAACCATCGCAGGATCCATGGCAATATCACGATGGTTTGAAATAAACAGGTAAGACTGATTCGGGTCAAGCTTCTCCATTCCACTATTTGTGACACCGTCACATGAGTGATCAATGGTCGCGTTCATATATTTGGCAACCTGGAACTGAACGTCTTCTACTGTCTTGACGCTAGACCATTTTTTAATCAGGAAGCGTTTGATCAACGGGATCAATAACCAGCCAAGTACGCCTGATAGTTGGGGAAAACGATAATTTAGGATTGCTGAAATGAATTCCTTATCGTTAACAAGGCGTTCAATTGCCTCACTTACTTCGTCATCGTTATACGGACGGATCTCTTTATATATATCGTTATCAGTTTGCACAGTTATGCTTCATATAAAATAAAAACCGCGACATTTTACGCAGATTTATCAGTTTGCCCAATGACATGACGCAACTACCTGCCTGGTTGGAGGTCATACCACATAAATATGGATAGATTTCAAACACATTACCGTAATTTAAGCGATGGTGTCTGTTGTTAGCGTAGCAATTCTTACTAAAAGTGCATCAAATCGCGGACTAATCCCTGCCAATTATTGACGGTTTGCTTAAAACAGAACAATATGTGCGTGCTTTTTTGCTAGAGACTTACTATGAAACAGGCTATAGAATTTTCACACAACATTCAAAACTTCCTACACGTTGGCTCACGCCGCAAAAGTCATACTTCTTATATGATTGTTGTTGAACAAGGCTCTGCGCTTGTCCGACTTGGTAAGCAAGAATTTTTAATTACCAAAGGGGCTGGTTTCTGGATCCCTTTTGATTGCCTTCACGCACTTACCGTTCTACCGGGCACTCAGTATTCTAAAGTCGAGTTTTCTGCGCGTTTGACAACGCCAGTGTGTAGAGAAGCTGGCTTTTTCTCTGTCAGTAAGCTTTTAACAGCACTGCTTGCAGAATTGCGCCATGAATTCAAAACGCAGTCAACTGATAGCCCTAAAGGCCCAGCTGGCAATCTATTGCGTGTAATAGCTGATCAAGTTGCTAAGTTAAAAGTTAAAACAAACTCACTCTGTCCTGCCTTGCGCAATGACTATAATAATCAGCTCAGCCAATTGCTAAAAGGTGACAAGGTAACGAACAAATCAGCACTGGCGGCCATTTCGGAGATCATCGGCTTCTCAAGCAGTGAACTTGAAGCATGTATTGTAATGCGCGAGGCGCTTAAACTATCCCGTTCAGGCCGTAAACTTGAGCAAATTGCGGATACGCTGAATACGCCGAAGGACACGATTGCCGCATTAGCAAAACCGATTCTTGGACTAGAGCTCGGTTAACGAAGGGAATAAAAAAAGCGACGTGACAACGTCGCTTTTAAAATTGAAACAGTAAATTTGATGCGGTGACCTATGGTGTATATGGCTACTGAAAAGGGATCTCGACTTGCAGGGAGATATCATCAAGGTTTTCGCCATGCCAGCGATAGTCGACCCTAACGCGCGTTGAACGACCGTCTTCCCCACCCACACCAAAGCTCATTTGTAATCCGTGGTTTTTAATCCACTCTTCGGCGTCTCTCATCGTCTCAATATCGGGATCCTCGTACTTGGCCGGAACCCAAACACCAAGGCCGAAAAATTGTGAATTAGACTTTGATTTCGACGACACTACTGGCGAACTATTGCTGCCTTTCCAGTCATCCCAGAAATCACTTTCAGTCTTTGACTCAGACTTCCATGCTTGCTGGGTTTGTTGACTCTCGGCAGGAACATAATAATCTGGCGGTGAATCCTTGATAACGCTGCAAGACGTCGAAAAAGTTTTTTGCTCTTCGACCGTCATGCCAGCTAGCTGACTTGCTGTAAATTGTTCACAAGGCATAGCCCAAGCGTAAGCGCTTATTGAACTGGCTATGAAAGCATAGATATATGATCTTATCTTACAACTGCTCAAAACAAGCCTTCCGATACCATGGTGCAATAACAAGGTCACCCGATATCGTTATTGCTTGTCATTGATCCTTGGTGCTGGTCTCGTGAAAGCAATAACGCGTTCGGTCATCAAGCATTCTAGCCACTGTTGGAGTTGTTAAGTGTGAGATGGAACGCTTATTGACAATATTATCACGTAAATTTGTGCTTCGTATGCTAACCGTCTCCGGACATGCCAGGATTTGCCATTTTTTGACAATTTTCTGACAATTGTAAAACTTCCCAAAATTAAGAAAGTTATCCGGACCAAGCACAAATGTAAGCTCTGCATCTGGTATTTGCTGCTGCAACTTACTGAGTACTGCATAGGTCGTTATTGGCTCGTTACCGACAGCCATCTCTTGCTCCAAACGTGATAGCTCCAGGTTAGGCAGGTTGAGATCATCAATAAAAGCTTCGACCAATTCACAACGGGCATCATAGTCGATCATCACTTTTCCCCACGCATGCGCATAGCTTGGCAACAGTAATACGCGGTCGAAGTGTTGCAGCCTTTCTAGCACAGATTTATGCCCCAAACTGGGCGGATTAAATGCGCTGCCAAACACGGCAATTGTTGCTGTCATGACTAGAATGCCCCTTTTTTATACCGATTTATCATTAATTTGGATTTATTGTCAGTTCAGGATTGATCCTGTCTTAGAGTTATCGCATGATTTTGGTAAAGATTTAATGCAAAGCTGAATTTTTTTGCATTTGGTTGAGCTAAATGATTAGAAACTGGGCAACGCCCTGAGGATTCATTCACTATGGAACAGCTTATTCGCGCAGAGATGCGTGTACTGCCTGAAATTGATGTCGATTTCGAGATTCAACGCCGTGTCGGTTTTATTCAGCATAAACTGAAGCAGGCAAACTGCAAGTCTCTGGTTCTTGGTATCAGCGGAGGCATCGACTCCACACTTTGCGGTCGATTGGCTCAGCTAGCCATCAACAGATTGAATGACGAAACCAATACTCAAGATTATCAATTTATCGCAGTTCGTCTCCCTTATGGTGAACAACATGACGAAGACGAAGCACAGCTGGCTCTCTCATTTATCCAACCAACCCACTCCATCAGTATAAACATCAAAGACGGTGTAGATGGTACCCACGCAAGTACTTTGAAAGCACTGGAAGGTACTGAGCTTCTGCCAACATGCCACAACAAGATCGACTTTGTGAAAGGCAATGTGAAAGCACGTGCCCGTATGATTGCCCAGTATGAAGTGGCAGGCCTTGTTGGTGGAATGGTATTGGGTACTGATCACTCAGCAGAAAATATTACCGGTTTTTATACCAAGTTTGGTGATGGCGCTTGTGACCTTGCTCCTTTGTTCGGCCTGAACAAACGCCAGGTACGCCAACTTGCCGCGGCATTGGGAGCTCCAGAGCTTCTTGTGAAGAAAGTGCCAACAGCCGATCTGGAAGAGCTTGCACCGCAGAAACCCGATGAGCATGCCCTGCTGGTAACTTACGATCAAATTGATGACTTCCTGGAAGGCAAACCTGTTGAAACTGAGGTTGCCGAACGTTTAGTTGAAATCTACCAGGCTACGCAACATAAGCGTCAGCCAATTCCGACAATTTACGACGAAGAATAAATTCTACGCCAATAAGCTAATAAACGTAAAAAGGGGCCAAGATC
>NZ_JAKRFQ010000251.1 GCF_022347985.1 Photobacterium sp. OFAV2-7 | reverse complement strand
CACAGGCATAGGTATATCCGCCAAGTTTGAATAGTGCTGGTATAAATTTCTGTGCTCTTCACTTTCAGGCCGGTATTTGGAAGCAAAAAACTTATACTTGGGCTCAGCATGATCTGGCTCCGGCGTACTTTGGAGGATAAAGAAGCCCGCAACACCCATCAGCGCGATAGCAACAAAAAATTGAATAAAACGAATCACCGCAGTTCCTTTTGATAACCGTTCAATGCGACCTATCGTGGAGCATCATCCACAACAACTGTACATGTATTATTTCGGTTAAATGATAAATCTCTTGAGCCAGAAAATGAAAAAACGTTTCACAGCTAACTTCATAACGACGACATAGAGTGCCACATCATCACTATCGATAGATATATGCAACACAGGAACATCGACAAAACAGTGTGTCGTGTATCACTAATCACCATAAAAAATAAGCACTTCCATCCATGTTATCTATTCTTTAAAAGTCAAATCTATTACCCGGTTACCAAGTGGCTCCACTCCGTAAGTAATAGAGTTCTCAATTCGACAAGATAAATGTAACAACATGTGAAGAAATTGATCTTAATCATGAATAGCGCCTTAAAGATACATCTAAAATACCACATTAAAGATAACCACTTGGGTAACACTGCCCGGGAGTTCGTTGGTGAAAACAATCAATCTAATAAATACCGCGATATTACGTGTGATCTTATTCTTTTCGCTCTTTGTCGGCGGAATCGCACCGGCGCATGCCCTGTTTGTTAGCCCGCCCAAAGACCCCATTCCTCTTATCAAAGAAACCTTTCCTGACGCGACTCGAATTGAAGACAAGCAGGGCGAGCCCCCGGTTTGGCAGGTCTACCGCGGTGATGAAGTTTTAGGCTATGCCTTTGAAACCAATGATATAGCAGAAATACCAGCCTATTCAGGCGAACCGGTCAACATGCTGGTAGCCATCGATCCCAAAGGTAACTACCTGACAGCCAAGGTCCTCGAGCATCACGAGCCAATTATTCTGGCCGGTATTCCGGAGCAAAAACTATGGCGGTTCGCCGATCAATACACCGGCTTGTCCGTCAAAGATAGGATCAAAGTCGGCGGTAACGAAAATCAGGGCTATGTCGCTGTTGATGGCCTGTCTGGGGCAACCGTAACTGTGATGGTGATGAATGTAGCCATCACCAAGGCCGCAACAAAAGTGGCTCAGTCACTGGGCATTGTTAAGAAAGAACAAGGCATCATTCAGCCACCGTCCACCATACACCAGGACCAGTTTGAAAAAGCCAACTGGCTCCAGCTAACTGGCGATGGCTCCATCCGCAAGCTCTACCTTACCAACGAGAAAATCGATGAGGCCTTTGTTGGTACCGAGGCCGAGCACGTTGATAACGCCCCTGCAGATGAAAAGCAGGAGATGTTTGCCGAGATCTATTACGCGCTGGCAGATGTGCCGACCATCGGCCGCAACCTGTTCGGCGATGCCGACTACGAATGGCTGACATCCTCCCTCAAGCCCGGTGAACATCTGGTCGCTGTACTGGGTAACGGTTACTCGTTCAAAGGCTCAGGTTATGTGCGTGGCGGGATATTCGATCGCATTCAAATCCACCAAGGCGAAAATGAAGTTTCATTTCGCGATCTCGACCACAATAGAGTTACCGATCTCTATATCGACGGTGCGCCGTCATTCCAGGAAATGTCAGTATTTCGGGTCCAGGCACACCATGAACTTGATCCCGGAGCTAGCTGGCAGCTCGAACTTCTGGTAAGACGCCAGACCGGCCCGGTAGACAGCATTTTCACCAGCTTCAAAGGCAGCTACGACATGCTGGAAAAATATGTCGACACACCACCTGCTATTGTTCCCGAACCTGAGCTATCACTCACCCAACAAGTATGGAAAGAGCGCCAGGTCGAGGTGGTTATCCTGCTCGCGTTGCTAGGCGTGCTGCTATTAATCCTGTTCTTCCAGGACATACTGGTTCGACACCCAACCTTTGTCCATAACCTGCGTCATGGGTTCCTGGCGGTAACCGTCGTATTCATCGGCTGGGCCTGGAGCGGGCAGCTGTCTGTAGTGAATGTCTTCACCTTCCTGCAGGCGCTCATGAGTGATTTCTCGTGGGATCTCTTCCTGCTTGATCCGATTATTTTCACCCTGTGGTGTGCCGCGGCCGTTACTGTTCTGCTGTGGGGTCGCGCCGTGTATTGTGGCTGGCTGTGTCCGTTTGGTGCCCTACAGGAGCTGGTCAATCAGTTCGCCCGTCACTTCAGAATTCCGCAATTTGAACTACCTTATGCGGTTCATGAGCGCTTATGGGCAATCAAATACCTGATCTTGTTAGTTCTGTTCGGGATCTCTCTCGATTCGCTGGCTCTGGCTGAGCAGTTTGCAGAGATTGAGCCTTTCAAAACAACCTTCTTGCTGAAATTCGACCGGGAGTGGCCGTTCATTGCCTGGGCTGCATTTCTCATTCTGGTGAACCTGGTTAATCGCAAACCCTTCTGTCGCTACCTGTGTCCACTGGGTGCCGCACTATCAGTAACCAGCGGTATGCGCCTGTTTAGCTGGTTAAAGCGCCGTCCTGACTGCGGCACGCCCTGTAAGACTTGCGCCAAGGAATGCGAAATCCAGGCTATTCAACCTGACGGCGAGATCAATATGCGGGAATGTCATTATTGCCTCGATTGCCAAATCACCTACTACAACGAAGAAAAATGCCCGCCGCTTAAAAAGCTGGCGCGCAAAAAACGCCGGAACACTGAACTGGATATTCCCGTCGCTGTTACCGACTAGAAACACATAAACCGAATAAGTTCCGAGTAAAAAGGAAACACGAGTAGAAGACAGTCCACCAAATACAGATGTCCCTACAACTTTAATAACCGTGGCGTGTAAATTAACGGTATGGAGAGCCAACCATGAGTGACAACAAGAACAATGATCTGATAGAGCAATCTCATCAAGACACCTTACAAAACGAAGAAAGGCGTAAGTTTTTCGGTAAAACTGCTGCTATCGGACTAGGCGCAGCCGTCGCTCCGATGTCAGCAGCCATGTTTGCCTCAATGGCCCAGGCCAAAGCATCAGAAGTTGCAAACAGCCCGTTTATCCATCCGGGTGATCTGGATGAATACTATGGTTTCTGGAGCGGCGGTCACTCTGGTGAAGTTCGTATTCTCGGCTTGCCATCAATGCGTGAACTAATGCGTATTCCGGTCTTCAATACAGACAGCGCAACTGGCTGGGGTCTCACCAACGAGAGTAAGCGAATCAAAGGTGACAGCGCCGATATGCTGGCCGGAGACTCCCATCACCCGCATATGAGTATGACCGACGGCCGCTATAACGGTAAATACGTTTTCATCAACGACAAGGCCAATAGCCGCGTAGCACGTATCCGCTGTAATGTAATGAAAACGGATAAGATGCTGACCATTCCGAATGTCCAGGCAATCCACGGCCTGCGGGTTCAGAAAGTACCTGAAACCAAGTACGTGATCTGTAACGGTGAGTTTGAAATCCCGATGAACAACGACGGTAAGTCGACGCTGGAAGATGTCAGCACCTACCGCTCGCTGTTTAACGTGGTTGATGCCGAAAAGATGGAAGTGGCTTTCCAGGTAATGGTCGACGGTAACCTCGACAATACCGATGCCGACTACGACGGCAAGTACTTTGCCTCAACCTGTTATAACTCCGAAATGGGGATGAACCTGGGTGAAATGATCACCGCCGAACGCGATCACGTGGTTATTTTCAATCTCGAACGTTGTGAAGCCGCGCTCAAAGCCGGCGAGTTCAAAACCTACAACGGTAACGATGTCCCTGTACTGGATGGCCGCAAAGGCTCCGAGCTGACCCGCTATATTCCGGTACCTAAATCTCCGCACGGTCTTAACACCTCCTCGGACGGCAAGTACTTCGTTGCCAACGGTAAGTTATCACCAACCGTCTCTGTCATCGCCATCAACAAACTGGACGATCTGTTCAGTGACAAGATCAAACCACGTGATGCCATCGTAGCCGAACCTGAGCTGGGCCTGGGTCCACTTCACACCGCCTTTGATAACCGAGGTAATGCCTATACCACCCTGTTCCTGGATAGCCAGATAGCGAAATGGAACGTGGAAGATGCCATCAAGGCTTACAACGGCGAAAAGGTAAACTACATTCGCCAGAAACTGGATGTGCACTATCAGCCGGGCCACAACCATACCTCCCAGGGCGAAACACGAGATGCCGACGGCAAATGGCTCATCTCTCTTTGTAAGTTCTCGAAAGACCGCTTCCTGCCAGTCGGCCCGCTACGCCCTGAAAATGACCAGCTGATTGATATCTCCGGTGACGAAATGAAACTGGTTCACGACGGACCAACCTATGCCGAACCGCATGACTGTATGATTGTTCACCGCAGCAAGGTCAAGCCGCAGAAGCTGTGGACTCGCGATGATCCAATCTTCGCCGAGACCCTGGCGATGGCCGAAAAAGACGGTGTCGATGTCATGACCCAGAACAAGGTGATCCGAGACGGCAACAAAGTACGAGTCTATATGACCTCGGTTGCGCCAAACTTCGGTATCTCCGAGTTCAAGGTCAAGCTAGGCGACGAAGTCACCATGGTTGTTACCAACCTCGACATGGTAGAGGACGTCACCCACGGGTTCTGTATGACCAACCACGGCGTACAGATGGAAATCGGCCCGCAGGCAACGGCATCCGTTACCTTCATCGCCAACAAGCCGGGTGTTCAGTGGTACTACTGTAACTGGTTCTGTCATGCGCTCCACATGGAAATGCGCGGTCGAATGCTGGTAGAAGCCTGATCGGCTGAAACGGTTAGCAACAACGGCTAACCAGAGCGATAAAGTGCCGGGCATACCGGCACTTTATTCCCAACACCAGGAAGTAAAACAGCCGATGATGAAACCCATAATAGCTCTGTTAACGCTGATACTTTTCCAGCCTGTCGCCCTGGCCAAAACGATACAAGTCACCGTAGACGACAATCTTCAAACCGTTCTGGATTCCGCCTCCGCCGGTGATGTCGTCTCTCTCGCTGCCGGGGAATATAAAGGTAACTTCATCCTGCAACAGGCTATTTCCCTTACCGGAAACAATGTCGCCACAATCAACGCAGGTGGCAAGGGTCATGCCCTGCTCATCAAAAGCTCGGATATCGTGATTGAAGATCTCCGCATCATCAACTGGGGCAGCGACTTAACAGCACAGAATGCCGGTATCTATTCCGATAAAAAAGCCAACAACCTGATCATTCGCAACAACAAACTACAGGGAGACGGTTTCGGTATCTGGCTACAAAGCGGTAAACATATCAAAGTCGAAGGCAACATAGTGGAAGGCAATCCTGCCCTGCGTTCAGCAGACAGAGGCAACGGCATTCAACTGTCAAAGGTGGAAGATGTCGAAGTTACCGGCAATACCGTCAGCAAGACTCGTGACGGCCTGTATATTATTGCCAGCCAATACAATGTATTGAAAAACAACACCATGCATGACTTACGCTACGGGATCCACTATATGTACTCCCACAGCAATGAGGTGCTGGGCAACCTTGCCTACAACACCCGGGCCGGCTATGCGCTAATGAGCTCGCGCAAACTGACCGTGCGCGGCAATGAAAGCCGAGACAGCGAAGATTACGGCTTTTTGATGAATTTCATTACTTATTCCGAGATCAGCCACAACCGTATTACTAATGTCTGGACCAAACCTGAAAACAAGGTTATGGGTCGTGACGGCAAGGGGCTGTTTGTCTACAACTCCGGCTATAACACCATTAGCTACAACACTATCGACACGGCCGAAATTGGTATTCACCTCACCGCCGGTTCAGAGAACGTCAAAGTCTTTGGCAATAGCTTCATCAATAACCCGGTGCAGGTGAAATATGTCTCTAACCGCGAGCAGGAGTGGAGCCAGGAGGAAGTCGGTAATTTCTGGAGCAACTACCTAGGCTGGGACTTAGACAATAATGGCCGAGGGGATACACCTTTTGAGCCCAACGACGGCA
>NZ_JAKRFQ010000250.1 GCF_022347985.1 Photobacterium sp. OFAV2-7 | reverse complement strand
CGCCACAGATGAAGGAGACTGGTTAGCTACAGAATTAGCCAGCTTCATGGCACTCTCGAGCCCCTGCCCCGACGCCACGACTTCTTCAACCAAGCCAATTTCAAGCCCCCGAGAGGCGCTAACCCGCTCCCCGCACAAGATCATTCGTTTCGCCCAACCTTCTCCCACCAGCCAGGTCAAATTCTGAGTACCTCCGGCACATGGCAGCAGACCTACCTTAGCTTCTGGCAATGCCATTTCGACATGGGCCTCGGCAATTCGAATATCGCAAGCCAGTGCAACTTCTAATCCGCCTCCCATGGCAAAGCCATTGATTGCCGCGATGGATACCCCTCGAAAAGCTGACAAAGTCTCAAAAGCCACCCCAAAGCACTGAGCCATTTCAACTGCCACGGCTTTATCACCATCGGCGAATAATTTCAGATCAGCGCCGGCAGAAAAGAACTTCTCGCCCTGCCCGGTTATCACCAAGGCATAAATATGTTTGTCTTTGTTTAGTATCTCGATTATCTTTCTGAGCTGAACAAGACTCTCTGCCGTCCAGGTATTTGCAGGAGGATTATTCATGGTAAGCACGGCGACATGGCCGTCAATGTCGACTAATATCGCGTTGTTGTCTGACATAATGGCTTCCTTTATCTCTATTGGCTTGGTCTATCCAAGTTCGAATTAAAGTAGCTCGGTCCCTTCTTTTAGTACCCGTCGTGAAATAATGAGCCTCATGATCTCATTGGTTCCTTCTAAGATTTGATGGACTCTCACATCACGGAAATGGCGTTCCAGCGAATACTCTTTGATGTAGCCATACCCGCCATAGAGTTGAAGAGCCTGATCGCAGACCTTAAAACCAATGTCTGTCGCAAACCGCTTCGCCATTGCGCAGTATGCTGTCGCTTCGGGATCTTGTCGGTCTAACTTGGTTGAGGCATAACGAACCAACTGTCTGGCTGCAACCAATTCTGTAGCCATATCTGCTAGCTTGAACTGAACCGACTGAAATTGAGACAGTGACTGGCCAAACTGCTGCCGCTCTGTCACATATTGCTTTGCCTGATTAAGGGCATGCTGGGCCGTACCTAACGAGCAAGATGCAATGTTTATCCGCCCGCCATCTAATCCCTTCATTGCAAACTTGAAGCCTTCTCCCTCACTACCAAGCAAGTTATCCGCTGGGATTTCAACATCTTCGAACGTCACTGCACGTGTCGGCTGACTGTTCCATCCCATTTTGGGCTCTTTTCTTCCGTAGCTGATCCCGGCAGCCTCCGCCGGTACAATAAAGGCCGAAATACCACTTGCTCCAGTCGCTTTCGAACCATAACCGCCAGTTCTTGCCATTACTACAAGCACATCCGTTTCACCTGCGCCGGAGATAAAAGCCTTGGCTCCGTTAAGCACATAACTATCACCCTTCTTAACAGCCATTGTGGTCAGTGATGCCGCATCAGATCCAGCATTGGCCTCGGTCAGACAATATGAAGCCAGCCATTCTCCCGTCAGTAATTTCGGACAAAATGCCACCTTTGCCTGCTCGGTAGCAAAAGAAGCTATCATCCAGCTAACCATGTTATGAATCGTCATAAAGGCCGTGGTTGAGGTACATCCCATCGAAAGCTGCTCAAAAATAATGGAAGCATCTAGCCGAGTTAAGCCTAGGCCTCCCTGCTCTTCTGGCACATATAGGCTCAGAAAGCCTAGTTCACCCGCTTCTCGCAGCACCTCTTTAGGAAATATCTGTTGTTCATCCCATTCAGCCGCTAGTGGCTCCAAACGTTCATTGGCAAACTGCCGAGCCGTATCAGCAAAAGCGCGTTGGTCTTCATTGAGTTCAAAATCCATCTTCGTCTCCCTTAGCGTTGGTAAATCAACGTAGGTGGATCGTCAAATTTGGTCCGGTTGGAATATCATCATCAAACCACCGAGAGGTGACTGTTTTTGTTTCAGTGTAGAAACGGATGGCCTGCTTGCCATACGCATGCAGATCACCGTAGAAGCTTCCTCGCCACCCGGTGAAAGAGAAAAATGGTAACGGCACCGGAATCGGAACATTAATACCGACCTGCCCAACCTGAATTTCATGCTGATACTTACGGGCAGCAGCGCCACAGGCGGTGAAGATTGATGTCCCGTTGCCGTACGGGTTGGCATTGACTAGCGCAATAGCTTCTTCCAGGGTCTCGACCTCGACACAAAGCAATACCGGACCGAAAATCTCTTCCTGATAGACAGACATCGATGTTTGTACACTACTGAATAGTGTCGGTGCGACCCAATTGCCATCTGGATAACCTTCAACTTCGCAGTGGCTACCATCCAGCTCACAGACAGCACCTTGGTCTTTACCCTCGCGGATCAGGCGTAAAACACGATCTTTGGCTTTTTGGCTAATCAAAGGACCATAACCGGCATTTTCGTCATCCCAAGCCCCGGGCCGGATCTTTGCCATAGCCTGCTTTAACTCAGGTATCCATTCTTTGGCACCATCTACCAGAACCGCAACAGAAATTGCCATACATCGCTGACCGGCAGCGCCAACCGATGAACCCACCAGGTTATTAATCACCTGCTCTTTGTTGGCATCCGGCATCACGACCATGTGGTTTTTTGCCCCGGCAAACGCTTGAACACGTTTGAGATGATGAGTCCCTGTCTGGTAGATATGACGGGCAACTGGCACCGAACCAACAAAAGAGATGGTTCTAATTTGCGGGTGCGCCAGTAAATAATCCACCTGCTCCCGTTGGCCATGAACAATTTGTAACACGCCTTTGGGCGCACCGGCTTGCTCAAACAGTTCGGCCAATCTAATGGAAGTCAGCGGCACTTGATCAGAAGGTTTCAGTACAAAGTTATTCCCCGCCGCTATGGCCATCGGGAACATCCATAGCGGTATCATCGCCGGAAAATTAAATGGAGTGATCCCGCAACACACGCCCAATGGTTGCATGATCGAATAGGTATCAATTTCTTTCGCGACGTTCTCGACCGTTTCCCCCATCATCAGGCTGGCGATATTGGCGGCCTGTTCAACCACTTCAATCCCGCGCCAGACATCCCCTTTGGCATCGGCAAATATTTTTCCTGTTTCACTGGAAAGCAGCGTGGCTATTTCATCATGATGTGTTTTTAGCAGTTGCTGGTAATTCAGCATTAACCGTGCGCGTTCCGGTACCGGCACTTCTTTCCATGACTTGAAAGTCTCGTAAGCGCTGGATATGGCCTCTTCAATTTCATCCTCTGTGGCACAAGGTAGCTTGGCAATAACACTATTCTCTGCCGGGTTGGTAACGTCTACCCATTGCAGCGATTGCGACTGGCGGAACTCACCATCAATATATAAAGGAACATGTTGGGTCATAATTGCTCCTCAGGGTTTGTCACCCTGTATAAATAGAAGGGAAAATTCGTGAATAAATGTATTTCATACATAAAGTGTACTAGCCGGAGTTCGCTGGAACTTCGATAGCTATGGCCGTCGCTTCACCTCCCCCTATACATAGCGAAGCAATGCCTTTCAAATTCTGCTTATTCGTCTTGGCTTGCTGTTTGTTGTTCAGAGCATGGATTAACGTGACGAGAATTCTCGCTCCACTAGCTCCTATTGGATGGCCAAGTGCACAGGCTCCTCCGTGGACATTAACCTTTGCCGGATCAAGCTCCAGTTCACGAACAGCTATCTGGGTCACAACGGCAAAGGCTTCATTTATTTCCCACAAATCGACATCATCGACAGACCATTCAAGTTCAGAAAGCAACTTGCGGATGGCATAAACAGGCGCTGTTGTAAAATCAGCAGGCCGTTGTGCATATGTAGCATGACCTGTGATGATAGCGAGCGGCGCAAGCCCTTGCTGGCTGGCCTGCTCAGCATCCATCACTAACAAAGCTGCCGCGCCATCAGAAATTGAGCTGGAATTGGCTGCTGTAACACTTCCGTCTTTGGCAAAAGCCGGCTTCAGTGCCGGGATCTTCTCGATGCTTATTTCACCGGGATGCTCATCTTGAGAAATCAAGGTGGCTCCATGTTTACCCTCGTTTTTAACGGGAACTATTTCACGATCAAACATCCGCTGTTGCTGCGCAGCTACAGCCCGCTCAACAGACATCGTCGCCCATTGGTCCATCTCTTCGCGGGAGAACTCAAATTTATCTGCTACTTCCTGAGCATAAATGCCCATTAAATGTCCGTCATAGGCATCTTGCAGGCCATCCAAAAACATATGGTCGTAAACAGTGTGATGACCTAATCGCATTCCGCTGCGGGCTTCTTTTTGCAAATACGGCGCATTGGTCATGCTTTCCATCCCACCAGCGATAATAGTTTTGGCACTGCCTGCGCGGATCAAGTCATTCGCGAGCATGACAGATTTCATCCCGGATCCGCAGACCTTATTTATGGTGGTACAGCCAACCGAATGTGGTAGCCCGGCCCCCAGAGCAGCCTGCCTTGCCGGTGCCTGACCGCACCCGGCAGGTAGCACGCACCCCATGTAAACTTCATCAATCTCTGACGGAGTGATTGCTATCTCTTCGAGCACACCTCGAATAGCAAACGTACCTAGCTCTGGTGCCGAGAAAGAAGAAAATTGCCCCTGAAAACTTCCGAGAGCTGTACGGCGTGCTGCGACAATCCAAACGTTTTTTTCCATTACTTCGCCCTCTTTGAAGACAGCAATAACAGTAAAAACTGAAGCCCTTTGATAATAGTCAGAACCGGCCCAATTTCTTGACGTTTACGTAAGCATAGCACTAACATTTACGTAAACGTTAAGAAACAAACTGATCACACTTGTAATTCTGTTGGCAACCCTATGTACAGCATAATTGCCAAATGTAGTCGCAGACTGAGTTCATCATTTCAGTCCAGACTGTTGCCGGACCTCACCAGGTTGTGAGTCCGCGCCTTGAGGAGGCTGTAAAGTGGAGACTTTCAAAATCAGTGACTTAGCGAAAGAGTTCGACATCACAACCCGAAGTATTCGGTTTTATGAAGATGTCGGACTGCTACACCCATCCAGAAACGGCAATACCCGGGTCTACAAACGCCGGGACAAAATCAGGCTCAAGCTGATTTTGCGAGGAAAGCGGCTGGGTTTTTCATTGGCTGAAATACGTGAACTTTTCGAACTCTATGACACCAACCAAAGCCACGCCCAGCTCAATGAGATGCTGAGGATCATTGACGATAAGCAGGCCATTTTGAAGCGCCAGCTTGATGACATCAATGTTGTACTAAATGAGCTCCAGATTGCCAAAGCCCGTTGCCATCAGGCCCTGAACAACTCAGAGACACACTGACTACAGCCACTACGCTATCGAAATTTCATCCGTTCATCACAACTTGGTTAACCGGAGATGTTATGAAAGATCTGTTCACGCCCCTCAATTTTGGCCTTGACGACACCCTCGACATGCTCCGCGAACAGGTAAACAATTTTGCCAGCGAGGCCATTGCTCCTCTGGCAGCACAAGCGGATCAGGACAATCAGTTTCCCAACCAGCTTTGGCCCCTGATGGGCGAAATGGGGCTGCTCGGTGTCACCGTAAGTGAAGAGTACGGCGGTGCAAACATGGGGTATCTTGCCCATGTTATTGCCATGGAAGAAATCAGCCGGGCATCCGCTTCTGTGGGTTTAAGCTATGGGGCGCACTCGAATCTCTGTGTCAATCAAATCTATCGTAACGGGAACTCTGAACAAAGAGCCAAATACCTACCGCCGTTAATCTCGGGCGAACATGTTGGAGCCCTGGCAATGAGTGAACCCAATGCCGGCTCAGATGTTGTCAGTATGCAGCTTAAGGCTGAGCGACACGGAGACAGTTTCGTCCTCAATGGCAGCAAAATGTGGATCACCAACGGCCCTGATGCCCAGACATTTGTCGTATACGCCAAAACTGAGCCCGAGTCCGGCTCACACGGGATTTCAGCGTTTATTATTGAACGTGATTTTGCTGGTTTCAGTCATGCGCAAAAACTCGATAAGCTTGGGATGCGTGGCTCCAACACCTGCGAACTGGTGTTCCATG
>NZ_JAKRFQ010000249.1 GCF_022347985.1 Photobacterium sp. OFAV2-7 | reverse complement strand
AATTGCTTGCCGGCTGAAGGCGCTTCTACCGCCAAATCAACACGCATTCCCGGACCGATTTTATGCTCAGCGAGCTTGCGAGGCTTTTCAATCGGATTACCATCTATGGCAATAATCCAAGCTTGGGCCCCTTCAACAGCTATCGGGTAGGTAATAGTATTGTCAACATTGGCTATGCGTAATCGCGTCATCGCATACTGAGGTAGCTCGTAAGTCGGTGCATGTTCACCATTAACGGTCCCCCATTCACCCGGTGTCCCCATTCTGGCACTCAGACGAGGTACCATCAGTTTCTTCCAGTTACCTTTTTTATCAATATGCCAATGCTTTAGAAGTAGCACTTGCTCAACATCAAAAGTGACAGGTGTTACTTCTTCAACGACAATCGCTCCAACTAATCCCATGCCAAGCTGAACCACGCTGTTCATATGCGGGTGATACCAGAAGGTGCCTGCATCCGGCGGGATAAACTCATAGGTAAATGTCTCACCAGGCATAATCGGCTGCTGACTTAAAAACGGCACACCATCCATTTCAATAGGTATCCGCAGCCCATGCCAATGAATCGTTGTCGGCTCGTTCAGCTTGTTTGTAAAGCGTATTGTGACTTTCTCGCCCTGACGACAGCGTATCGTCGGGGCAGGAATTTGACCGTTAAACCCCAGCACATCGGTTTCGTATCCTGCTACTAACTCTGCTGTAGCTGGCTCTGCCGAGAGATCATAAACATATCCATTCTCTGTTCTTGTTATTGCATTTAATGTACAGGCGGGCAATGCAAACGTGCTGGCAAGCACTGAAGACAATTTTAATAACTTTCGACGGCTAATATTCATTTTTATTCCATCCATTTGTGAGCATCGCTATTGTAACGGCTCACAAGAAAATGAAAAACACTCTCATTATCAATCAATAAGTCATTTCTAATTAATTACTTAAAATAGTCCTAAATATTAAGCAAATTTCTTCTACATGCAGGAAAAGTACGTCCAACTCGACTAACTTTATAGAGTTATCAATATGAATTCTGCCGTATATATACGTTATTCATAGAAAGGTGCGCAGGTGAACACTTTCCATAAGTTGCTTTTTCCCATTGTTGTTGTGTTCATGGTGATAGTTGGCTTTCTCTACTCGTATATTCCTCATATTATTGCGGCCAACACGGTTCGTCAGGCTGTCGCCTCCTCAGAACACACCGTCACCCAATTTAAAGTTTTACGTGACGTCTACTCGAAAACAGTTTTATCCGAGATCTTGGCTCACACCACACTAAGCGTCGGAACCGATGTTCAACATGACAATGGCGTAATCCCACTGCCTGCCACTCTGGTTCAGGAAGTCAGTCGAAGGCTCCACGATAAAGGAACCCAAATCAGGCTCTACAGCCCTTATCCTTTTCCAAACCGTAAAAACAGGCAGTTAGATGAATTCGGCTTAGCAGCCTGGCAGGCTCTCTCCAAAGATCCGACAAGTACCTATTTCAAAGAATATAATTCCGATGGACGGTCATATATTCGCGTAGCAGTTAGTGATGTACTCAGCAACCAGACATGTGTGAACTGTCATAACCAGATTGCCGATCCAACCGGCAATCAATGGCAAGTTGGCGATTTACGAGGGATATTAGAAGTACAAACAGATATTACACAGCCTATACAAAATGGTATTGTGATCAGCCGCTATATTACTTTTGCCCTTCTGATTGGCCTGCTGTCGATTACCCTCACACTATTGATTACTTACAGGGTGACGGTTCAAAAACGCCTCTCAGCCTGTATAACCGCCATGGATAAAATTGCCAACAGTAACGGTATTTGCCGGGATAAATTGCCGGAAAGCGGAAGTGATGATATCAGCCACCTAAGCCAGACATTCAATAAGATGTCATCCAAGCTCAACGCTTCGTTGAAATCTTTAAAACAAGAACGCACCCAGCTTGATAACAAAGTAAAAACACGCACCAGAGAGCTTGAAGTTGCCACACAGCAAGCCAACAACGCTAACAGAGCCAAGTCACAATTCCTCGCTGTTATGAGCCACGAATTACGGACACCTCTCAATGGTATGTTAGGCATGGCGCAAATTATGTCCACTTCACAACAATCAGAGCGACAACCGGAGCAACAAAGGCAGCTCAATATCTTGCTGGAATCTGGTCAGCATTTGCTTTCTCTTCTAAACGACATTCTCGATTTTTCTAAAATTGAACAAAACAAGCTGGAGCTTGAAATCCATACTTTCCAGCTTGCCGATCTCATCGAACCGATTAAAGCAACCTATAAGCCAATATGCCACAAGAAAAACCTGACATTTAATCTGAACACAACGCTTCCGTTGACAACAATTCTTCGCAGTGACAAGTCACGAATTCGGCAGGTGATTTACAACATTTTAAGCAACGCGGTAAAGTTCACTGAAAGCGGAGGGATCGACCTCTCTATTCATACCGAAAAATGCGGCTCCTGCTCAGAATCCCTGCTGATTGTGACAATTTCAGACTCTGGCATCGGTATCAGAAAAGAGCGTCTCAAACATATTTTTGAACCCTTCACCCAAGCAGAATCGAGTACTACTCGTTGCTATGGCGGTACTGGCCTAGGATTGGCCATAGTCAAACAACTAACCGGATTAATGAGCGGCAGCGCCAAAGTCGAAAGTACTATTGGCAAAGGAACCACATTCACTGTAAGCATGCGCGTCGACATCATTGATTCAATGAGTGATAAATATGCCGACATATTGGCAACTTGCGTAGAGTCATCAGAGCCCCTGCCAGAAAAGCTCAAGGTCTTAATTGTTGAAGATAATAAAATCAATGCTTTAGTTGCCCAGTCCTTTTGCCAACGCATAGGTTACCGCGTAACGGCAGTGAAGGACGGCTCACAGGCAATCGATACGCTCCGGCAAGAGCGCTTCGATCTCATTCTGATGGACAACCACATGCCAACTATGGATGGGTTGACCGCAACCAAAATTATTCGCCAGCAACTAAAACTAGATACCATCATCTTTGCCTGCACCGCTGACATCCTTAAGAAGAACCAGAATGAGTTTCTCGATGCTGGTGCCGATACCATTCTTTCCAAACCGATACTTGACGTTAAATTTCGGGAAACACTCAGACAGTTTTCTCAGCAATTTAAAGGGCAACTCAATCAACAAACGGGGGCTTGCTCAGCAGGAACCGAACTCATCAGCTACCGAAAACTTATTGAACAATGTGATGGTAACGAACAAAAAGTCATTCAATTACTTCAGCACTTTATTACATCAATGAGCTGTGAATATGAATCGCTGCCTCTCTATTATCGCTCCGATAGCTATCAACAGCTCGCATTGAGTGCCAACAACATAAGACAAATTGCAACGGATTATAGGCTTGCATCGCTCAAGGCGATGGCAACCTATATTGTGGCTGTTGCCAATACCGGCAACCCGCCAAAGCATGACGTTATTCGTCATCTTAGCCATTTAATGAAAAAGAATATCGAGCAGGCCAACTATTTTTTGCACAAGCCTGAAGATAAAACCGATGTTTCAACAGCCTATAACAAACTTCAACAAAGTAATTGAGCACACCAAAAGCAAAAATCGGACAATTATCAAGCAATCACGTAAAATTAGTCCCCACAGATAAGCATTATTCATCTATAATCGGCGACCGTATTTTTGGTCAGGCTCAGCCGTCTGCTTTAGGAACAACGAATGTCATTTGCATCACAAAGCTTTTCTCCGGAAATTGTTCGCGCACTTACTGAGTGCGGTTACGAGAAATTAACGCCAATTCAGCAACAAGCGATTCCACATGCTCGTCGCGGGCATGATATTCTTGCCAATGCACAAACCGGCACCGGCAAAACTGCTGCCTTCTCACTACCGATTATCCAGCAGATCTGTGATAACCCTAAGCAGCGTAGCCGTTTTAATGTCCGTGCTCTTATTCTGGCTCCTACCCGCGAACTTGCGGCACAAATTGCCAAAAATATTGAAGACTACACAAAATTCGTCTCGATCAATGTTGCGGCCATATACGGCGGCACCAAAATGGCCTCTCAGGAAAAGAAACTTGAGCAGGGTCTCGACATACTTGTCGCCACACCAGGCCGTCTGCTTGAGCACATGGAGCTGAACAACGTTTCACTTGCGAACCTTGAGTTCCTTGTCTTCGATGAAGCAGACCGTATGCTGGATATGGGCTTTATTTCAGATATCCGCATGATCATGAATGATATCCGTACCCAGCCTCAGACTATGCTGTTTTCGGCAACTTTCTCCAGCCAGATGAACAAGCTGTCCAACGAGATCCTGCGTAAACCAAAACGTATTTCAGTAAGCCCTGAGAATGCAACGGCTGAGACGGTTGCCCATGTTGTTTATCCGGTAGACGACGATCGCAAACGCGAGCTTCTTTCTGAGCTTATCGGCAAGAAGAACTGGCAACAGGTGCTGGTTTTCGTTAACTATAAAGAAACGGCTAACGAGCTCGTTAAAGAGCTTAAGCTTGATGGCATTAAGGCCGTTCTCTGCCACGGAGACAAAGCGCAAAGTGCCCGACGCCGTGCGCTGGATGAGTTTAAAGAAGGAAAAGCCCGCGTGATGGTAGCGACTGAAGTTGCAGCGCGAGGTCTGGATATTCAGGGACTGCCGCACGTCGTGAACTACGACATGCCTTTCCTGGCCGAAGACTACGTACACCGTATTGGTCGTACTGGCCGCGCAGGACAACAAGGCCATGCCGTTTCGTTTGTTAGCCGCGATGAAGAACTGACTCTGGTTCAGGTTGAAAAACTAATCAGACAACGTATTCGCCGTATCCAGCTTGCCGGCTATGAGCCAGCCAACCGCGATGCACTGCTACATAAAATGCATACTAAATCGGCATTCAAAGATCGCCGAGGCCGCACCAATAACCCAACTGATCAGTCTGATGCCGAACGACGCGCCCGACTTCGCCGTGCCGTTCTCAATAAATCAAAGATCACTAAGCTTAAAAAATAACAGCTAAAAGAAAGCCCTGAGGATACAAATCTTCAGGGCTTTTTACTTTTAACAATCATAACGAAGTTAAAAGCGACTTTAACCAGCAAGAATGATCAAATTCTTATATAGATTGGTTTAAGTACTGCTTCAACTTCTCTCCCGGAACAGAGCTTTGAGTTCCCACTGCAAATGACGCCCACCTTGCCCCTTCAGCCATGGCATCTACAATCGACTCTCTGTTGACCAATGCATGGATCAACCCTGAGGCAAACGCATCGCCTGCTCCGGTTGTATCAACCACATCCGTATCCAGCGCAGGGACAAAATGCGTTTCATCTGCCGTGTAGGCCTTAGCTCCATTTTTTCCATCTGTGACAACAAAATACCGTAGAGCCTCACCGGCAATACTTCGCCCATATTCCCACAAGGGCAACGTGGTTCTCTCAGCCAAATCGGACTCAGAAGTAATCAACACATGACACGGGCGTAAGCGTTCATCTTTTGCCAACTGTGCAACAACCAATGAATGATCCAATGCTTCCAGTGCCCACAATTCACACCCTTCTGCCGACGAATTAATATACAGTGCATCCCAGTTGGCAAAACGAGGCGGTGTTCCCAGCACAAATCTAGGTCGTTGCGGGCGAATAATTGTCCGCTCACCATCTGGCGTCATCAAAAGCAGTAACTCTGGCGTTACTACGTCATTACGGTGCAACAAAGCACAATTTAAACCACTCAGGCTCGCTTCGGCTAATAGCCAGTCGGCTGTTTCATCTTTTCCTACCTGGCTAACCAGGGCAACATCGTGGCCAGCCCATACCAGCCCCAACCCGGTATTGGCCCCACCACCGCCCAGGCGGCGACCATCATCAAGATAGTGATGACGTCCTCCCGTAACCAGCGGCTTATCCAACTGCAGCACACGATCACAATTTAGATTTGCGATCAGCATTATATTTGCCAAAAACTCTCTCCCATACCCACTTAATCACAAGTCGGATTATCATTATTTTATTAGTTATATACCCACTTTACGGATTAGTAAGCACTTTATTGAATCCAAAAAAGCG
>NZ_JAKRFQ010000248.1 GCF_022347985.1 Photobacterium sp. OFAV2-7 | reverse complement strand
TCTACCGCAACCCCGGCCAAGGCAATGAAACCGACACCGACGGCAATCGAGAAGTTATAGCCGAGTATTTCCATTAGCCAGAGGCCGCCAACCATAGCAAGGGGCAGGGTGCCCATGATCATCAACACTTCACCGGCGCGTCGGAAGCTCATGTAGAGCAGCATCATGATGATGGCGATAGTGGCAGGCACAACGACGCTCAACCTGGCCTTTGCGCGCTCCATATATTCATACTGACCGGACCAAGTGAGCGAATAGCCTGCTGGCAAGCTCAACTCCCGGGCGACCTTTTGCTGGGCATCCTGGACATAAGAGCCGAGATCCCGGCCGTCAATGTCGATGAATACCCAGCCGTTAGGACGGGCATTTTCGGTTTTGATCATCGGCGGACCGTCCTCAAAGCGGACATCAGCAACATCGGCTAGCGCAATACGTGCCCCGTTCGGTGTGACCAGCGGCAGGTTTTGCAGTTTGACCAGCGAGTCGCGGTAGCTTTGCGGGTAGCGAACATTAATCGGATAACGCTCCAGGCTTTCAACCGACTCACCAACGTTCATTCCCCCGATGGCGGTACTGATCACCTGCTGAATGTCTTTGATGCTCAAGCCGTAGCGTGCTGCTTCACGGCGTTTAATATCCATGGTGATATAACGTCCGCCGGCAACACGTTCGGCGTAGACAGAGGCTGTACCTTCCACACTTTCCAATACCGTTTCGAGCTGGGTTCCGATGGCTTCTATCTGCTTAAGCTCAGGACCGGCAATCTTGACGCCGATGGGGGTCTTTATCCCTGTCGCCAGCATATCGATGCGGGTTTTGATTGGCATTACCCAGGCGTTGGTCAGGCCTGGGAACTGTATGAGCTGGTCCAGTTCCCGGCGAAGGCTGTCATTTGTCACTCCTGCTCGCCACTCATCCTTCGGTTTAAACTGAATGATGGTTTCGATCATGGTTAGCGGTGCGGGATCGGTAGCAGTATTAGCCCGGCCAATTTTTCCCCAGACCGTTTTTACTTCCGGGATGGTTTTGATCAGCTTGTCGGTTTGTTGCAATAGTTCACGGGCCTTACCGATGGAAATGCCCGGATAGGTCGTCGGCATATACATCAGATCGCCTTCGTCCAGGGGTGGAATGAACTCGCTGCCCATTTTTTGTATCGGATAGTAGGCGGAGGCCATTAACGCGATAGCCATGACGATAATGGTTTTTGGGAACCGCATACTGAGGTTAAGTAACGGACGGTACAGGCCGATAACAGCCCTGTTTACCGGGTTTTTATGTTCAGGCAGTACTTTGCCACGGATAAAGTAACCCATGAGTACCGGTACCAGAGTGATAGCCAGACCTGCTGACGCTGCCATGGCATACGTTTTGGTGAAGGCCAATGGCGAGAACATCTTGCCTTCCTGACCTTCAAGGGCAAAGACAGGTACAAAGCTCAAGGTGATAATGATTAGCGAGAAGAACAACGGGGTACCGACTTCTTCTGCTGCCTTTCCGATCACCTGCCAGCGGTTTTTATCCGTCAGTGGGGTACGTTCGAGATGCTTGTGAACGTTTTCGATCATCACAATAGCACCGTCGACCATGGCACCGATGGCGATGGCAATTCCACCGAGCGACATGATATTGGCGTTGATGCCCTGCCAGTGCATTACGATAAAGGCACTAAGAATACCTATCGGCAGGCTGATCATGACTACCAGTGACGAACGGAAGTGGAACAGGAAGAGGGCACAGACCAGTGCAACCACGATAAATTCTTCCAGCAGCTTCTCGTACAGGTTGTCTACGGCACGGTCAATCAGGCTCGAGCGATCATAGGTCGGCACAATTTCTACGCCTTCTGGCAGGCTACGCTGGAGCTCCGCCAGTTTAGCTTTGACGTTCTCGATGACTTCCCTGGCGTTTTCGCCAAATCGCATCACGATCACGCCGCCAACCGCTTCACCCTTGCCGTTCAGCTCAGAGATCCCGCGGCGCATTTGCGGACCGAGGTTAATATCGGCGATATCACCCAGTAGCAGCGGTGTCCCCTTGGCGGTGACTTTGAGCGGCAGATTTTTCAGGTCTTTGATATCGGAGACATAGCCTGTTGCCCGAACCATATGCTCGGCCTCAGCTACTTCGACAACCGATGCGCCGGCTTCCTGGTTTCCTGCCTGAATTGCCATGTTGATTTGCTGCAAGGTCAGGTCATAGGCGCGTAGCTTGGCAGGGTCAATTTGTACCTGATACTGCTTGACCATACCGCCGACGGTCGCAATCTCCGAGACACCATCAACCGTTTGCAGTTCGTACTTCAGGAACCAGTCCTGCAGGCTGGTTAGCTCACTGAGATCGTGCTGGCCTGTTGTGTCGGTGAGGACATAGCTGAAGATCCAGCCCACACCGGTTGCATCAGGTCCAAGAGTCGGCTTGGCGCTAGGTGGTAGGTTCGGTGCCACCTGACTGAGGTATTCCAACACCCGCGAGCGAGCCCAGTACATGTCTGTCTCATCATTGAAAATGATGTAGACATAGGAGTCGCCGAAGAAGGAATAGCCCCGGACAGTTTCAGCCCCCGGTACTGCCAGCATGGCCGTCGTCAGAGGGTAGGTGACCTGATCTTCGACGACCTGGGGAGCCTGTCCCGGATAGCTGGTCTTGATAATAACCTGTACATCAGACAAGTCAGGAATGGCATCAATAGGCGTTTTTTTGACACTATACAGGCCAGCGGCGACCAGAAAGACAGTGGCTATTAGGACCAGAAAGCGGTTTGCAATCGACCAGCGGATTATCGCTCCAATCATTGTGCACCTGCCTTAGTGGCTTGTTCCATTTCGCCGTGGTTCATCTGACTGTGGTCCATAGTGCTGTGATCCATGGTGCTATGATCTGTGTTGCCTCCGTTCATAACACCGTGGTCCATTTGGCTGTGATCCATAGTGTTATGATCAACGCTATTATTGGACCGGGCAGGAATAACCCGGCTGACGACAAACTTGCCATCACTGCTTTTTTCAAGAATGAAGTCTACCGACTGGCCATTTTTCAATTGGCTCAGGTTGCTGCTGTCGCCGACAGTGAAGTCCATTGTCATCGCTGGCCAGCTCCATTGCTCGATAGGAGCATGCTCTATGGTCAGCATTTTGTGATTCGCCATGACATTGCGGATCACACCAGTAGCGTTGACTGTTTTCTGGTTGGTTTCTATTGGTTTAGTGCCTGCAATCCGGCTTAGATCGGCGCTCTGGCTCGATTCGGAATCCAGCATGAAGTGCGCGGAAGTAACAACGCTGTCTTGGGCTGTCAGCCCCTTAAGCACTTCGACCATACCGCCTGCGACACGGCCGGTTTCTATCCGGGTAGAGCGGTATTTACCCTCTCCGAGAGCCAGTACAACGCGGGTCATATTGCCTGTGCGGATCACGGCTTGATCCGGTACCGCAATAACAGTGTCGTTGCTACGAGGTACCATGGTCAGGCTCGCAAACATATTGGGCTTGAGCTCGCCATCTGGGTTGGGAAATTTGAGTCGAACCCGCAGGGTACGGGTTTGGGGATCCAGGATGGGATAGACATAGTCTACTTCCCCCTGCCACTGCTTGCCCGGCAAGGCATCAATGCGCATGTCGGCATAGGTACCGGACTTGATCCAATGGGCCTGACGTTCGAAGATCTCCGCATCGACCCAGACATTATCGAGTGAGCCGCCACTGATTACGGTTTGCTGGGGTGATAGATAGGCACCGTTTCGAACGCTCAGTGTGGCTATCACACCATTAGCCGGGGCTTTGATTGCAATGTTTCTTTTGGCTTTTCCACGGCGCAAGACTTCATTGATCTGGCTGTTATCGACACCGAGTGAAGCGAGGCGCTCTTTGGCCCCTTTTACCAGAACGGCTTTGCCAATCCGTTTGGCATTGAGCAACTCTTCCTGGGCGCGTACCAGATCCGGGGAGTAGACCTCAAACAGGACATCGCCCTTATTTACCTTCTCGCCAATGGCATCCACATTGAGCTTTTGGATCCAGCCGCTTATCCGGCTGTTGATCTGCCATAGTTGGCTTTCGTCGAAGGAAACATAACCGACTGTATCAATCTTTGGTTCGAGGTTTTGTACGTTAACTTGTGTCGTTTTGACGCCAAGGCTGTTTTCCACGGCAGGAGAGATGGATACTGTGCCGGCCTGCTCCTTGTTTCCTCCAGCCAGATCTTCTTCGTACACCGGGATCAAATCCATCCCCATCGGGGATTTTCCGGGCTTGTCCCGTTTGTAGTTGGGATCCATAGGCGCAACCCAATACAGGGGCTCGTTGCTGCTGGTACTGGTGGCCGCTTGCTCTCCAACCGAATGTGTTTCGGTAGCGATGTAGTAGCCCAGGGCGCTGCCGACTGCGAGTGCCAGTACGGCAATAGTGAGTGATTGTTTCATTCTTATTCCTAAAATTTATTCAGCATGTAGGCAAGGTTGCTATTAGCCAGTTGCAGATCGGCATTGAGACGTGCCTGTTCCAGTTCAATCGTCAGCTCATCACTGGCAGCTCGGATATACTCATCGAGCTGATTGGTGTTGTTCTGGTAGCCTCGTTCGATGGCACGGGTTTTCTCTTTGGCCTGACGCAGCAGCGAGCCTTGGTAGCGGGCTAAACGCTGCTCGATATTGCTGCGGTCTATGAGCAATGCCGCGACTTTGGCGTTCATTTGCTGGAGCATTAAATCGCGCTGTGATTTGGCGGCTCCTAGCTGGTGCTGGGCGGAAGATAGTTTTTTATCCTGTCGCTTGTCGGTAAAGAGCGGTATATCCAGAGTCAGAAATGCACTGACCAGATCTGAAGCTGGCTGGCCGTTCATGCCATTTGCCTGTCTATAGCCGTACATGACTTCTATCCCGAACTGAGGCTGGTAAGCCTCGTGCGCAATATCAACGCCGGTTTCGGCGCTCTCGATTAATTGATCAACCATGCGTACTGATGGGTGGACAGCCAGTACTTGATAGTTATCAGATGGCGCCGTTGCGAGGTAGGTATTTAAGCTCGTCCATTGCGGATAGCTGTCGGCGGTAACTGTTGATGCCTGCTGACCTAACCATTCAGAGAGTTGGGCGCGAAGCCGCTGCTGTATCTGTTCGTTGGCCTGGAGTTTTTCATCCACTCTGCTGATTTGCAGTTGTGCCTGGATAATGTCCTGAGCTTGATTAGCCCCGACCCCATAGTTGGTACCGAGAAAGTGTTCCAGTTCGGTAAACAGGGTTCGGTTCTGGCGCAGAAGCTGGTGGGCTTGTTGTAGATAGGCCAGCTCTATCCATTGGGTTGTGATGGCATTTTTAATATCCAGTTCACGCACACCCATTTTCTCGCGCAGGCCATCGGCTTGCTGCGTACTTTGCTGTTTCTTTAGTGCCAGGGTGTCGCCGCGGCCAAATTGCTGCATGAGTCCGACAGACACATTGGTCATCGGGTCGTCGTCGAAAACAAAGGTGTCAACGGGTAATCCGCCGACACCGACCTTGAGTTTGGGATCCATCCACTGGCCGGAGGCGATCCCCATATCAGTCATTGCATCGGCCTGATACTGGAGTTGTTGTTTACCGGGATCGTGGGTGATAGCCCAGTCAATGAGGCTACTTAGTTCCGGGTTTGCGGTTCCCGGGTTTGCAATTAAAGAGGGGGCCCATGACGCAAATAGCGCCATGCCCAATACACGGGGCAGTATGCGTTTGTGCATAAATACATCCACTACAAAAAGTCAGAATTGATTCGCGAGCTAACCGGCTGCCATTGGTGATATAACACCTAAAATGGGGCTGAAAGCTGCGAGTTAGATTTGCGGTAGGTATTTATACGATCGGTGGACGGAACAGGGTTTCAGTCCGTGAGACTGGGTAGGCGGATGTCAGTTGCGGAATAAGACGGTTGCCTGTTATGCCAGAAAAAGTCTCGCCCCCTATCGGCAGATAATTGCTGTAAGGCTGACAGTGGGTCATATCACAGTCAGAGCACGGTGAGGCAATAGAATCAGACGCTGAGCAGCACTCGGGCTGTGCGTCTGGCACTGAACTGAGCGACTGATGGCAGTC
>NZ_JAKRFQ010000247.1 GCF_022347985.1 Photobacterium sp. OFAV2-7 | reverse complement strand
TTCGATGAGCTTCTATATTATTCCAACAATGGTTCTCTAATCCTGTAAGTCCAAATATTGTCTACCTACTTAGGCAGCCTCTTTAAATTGATATGAACAAAGCCCTTTCTTTATTGTTGATATATGTACGATTTTCCTCATCAATTTGTTGTATTTCCCTTGTAAAAAAACAAATTCGGTTCTAAACACTAAAGTGGTAGTGGCAAAAAAAGAATCAATAATAGGGATATCTAGATATGACAAAAATGTACAAAATCCTCCCATTGGCATTGTTAATATCGGGAGTCGTTCATGCTGCAACAGATAACCCGTGGTATGCCGGTGCGCGTATTGGTGGTACCAACTTCGATAGCTTCGGTGGAGCTTTGGATGGTGCCGAGAGCAGTTTTGAACGCGATGACTGGGGTGGTGGTGCCTTTATAGGTTATACCTACAATTCTTGGTTTGGTGTTGAAGGTGGTTACACCTACCTGGGACAGGCTGACGCTAATACTGGCGGCGGTGGGTTTGAAGTGCATGGCTTGGACTTGGTAGGTAAGTTCACGTGGCATGCCGCGCCGTCATTTGATCTCTTTGGTAAGTTAGGTGGCTACGTCTTTGATGTTGATAACAGCGTAAATAATCAGGATGATAACGGTGTATCTGCAACCGCGGGGATCGGTGCTGAGTATTTCTTTAATGACGATCTGTCTGCTCGCGCGGAGTACCAATATTACAACCAGGTCGGAGGTAGCAGCCCGGGCGAAAGTGATGTTCATTTCTATGGTGTTAGCCTTGTCTACTATTGGGGAGCGCCAGAGCCGGTAGCCATTATTGAGCCAGAGCCTGAACCAGTCCCCGAGCCGGCACCAGTTCCTGTTCAGCCGGAAGTAATGAAAGTGAAAGCGCTGAGTGTGAATTTGCCTTTTGCCTTTGATAGTAATGCCTTATCGCAGTCGGATATCGATCTAATTCAACCTATTGCCCAACGGCTGGTGGAGTACCCGGAAACAAAACTCTATGTCGTAGGCCATACCGATAGCCGAGGCTCTGAAGAATACAACCAGAAACTGTCTGAAGAGCGAGCAGCTGTAGTCGCCGGTTATTTGGGCGCGCATTTTGGCATTAATAAAAGCCGTATTGTTGCCCAGGGTAAGGGGGAATCTGAGCCGCTGGCGCCAAATGATACGGAAGAAGGTCGTGCTAAAAACCGTCGTGTAGAAGTGTACACGCCTGGCTTTGAGATTACGAAGTAACACGTTTGGAAGCAGTCTTATTGAGTAAAAAAAGCGCCTTCGGGCGCTTTTTCCTTAAGGGTAACCCGTCCTAATTAAGGTAGGTCCAATTATAGCTGGCACTGAGGGCGCGCTGCATTGTAGCTTGGAAGTCGTCCAATTTCGGCTCTCAGATCACCAATGCGCGTAGAATGCGACGGGTGGGTAGAAAAAAACTCCGGAGGTTGATTACCGCCAGATGCTTTGGCCATGTTCTGCCATAGGTTGATGCTTTCATTCGGGTTAAACCCGGCTTCCGCCATTAGACGCAGGCCAATGATATCGGACTCAGATTCCTGAGCGCGACCGTATGGCATGAGTACGCCGTATTGTACGCCGAGTCCTAGCCCGGCCATGGCGGCATCATGATATTCCGTTCCACTAATAGCGATACTGGAAAGCTGTAGGCCAGCATTGGCTAACTGGTTACGTGAAAGGCGTTCGTTGCTGTGCTGGGCTAATACGTGGCCGATTTCGTGACCGATCACAGTTGCAAGCTGATCCTGATTGTTTGCTACATCCAGTAAGCCGGTATAAACACCGATTTTTCCACCCGGGAGTGCAAAGGCATTGACTTGTTCACTGTCAAAAACCACTACTTCCCATTGGCTGAAGCCGCTGCTCGGGTTTAGCTTGGTTGTTAATGCTCTTGTTACACATTGCACATATTGGTTGGTTTTTGGGTCGCGGTTGATTGTTTCTTTTTGTTTTAGCTGCTCAAAAGACTGCGCACCAAGCTGCGACATGTCTTGGCTTGAGAATAGCAGTACTTGCTGACGACCTGTCGGCGAACTGGAACAGGCCGTTAGTGCAAGGGCCGAGGCGATAAGCGCCGTACTGATAAGAGGTCGAAAGTAATTCATCTGAATGACTCCTTCCATTCAATTATAGGAAAAACTAATGGTTCGATCATACTACGGTAGACGCAGTGTTAGTAGTCGGTAAGGGGGGAGAGTGGTATTCTAGCGACATAATGATCTATAGGTAACCTCATGAGTATTTGGAAAAAAGACTTCACCTTAGATAGCTTGAACCAGAGCTCGGTGAATACGCTGGTCGAACATCTCGGAATAGAGTATAGCGATTTTGATGACAATAGCCTGAGTGCTGTGATGCCGGTTGACGCGCGAACCCATCAGCCGCTTGGGATGCTTCATGGTGGTGCGTCAGTCGTGTTGGCAGAAACGCTTGGCTCACTGGCTGCCAATATGTGTGTTGATGAGACGAGGTATTGTGTAGGGTTGGACATTAATGCCAACCATGTACGTGCTGTTCGCAGTGGAATTGTTAAAGGAATTGCAACACCAGTGCATATCGGGACGACAACCCAGGTTTGGCAGATTGAAATTACGGAAGAGCGGGGACGTTTGGTGTGTACCAGTCGTTTGACGATGGCTGTAATGAAGCATAAGAAGAAAGACACGTAACTCTATGAATTTATCTTTTTCTGAAGGACGTATCATTGCCAATCAGCACGAGTTGGTTGTTCGTCTTAATGGCGTATCTCGAGCCTCATTGCAGGCAAGGGTTGACGATATCACCTTAATTGGTGGTGCCAACGTTGTTACCGCGACTGGAAGTGGCGTTAACTGGTCGGTACGACTGGATAGTGAAGAGCAACTGAACCAGCTTGCAGAAGCGGTAGGTATTGCGATCCAATAAGTTGTAGATGCTGTGAGCCAGCGAACCCATTTCTGTGTCAAAGAACGTTGAAAGGGAAAAGTCATTCCTACCGTCATTTTCCTTGAACTGAGCTCGCTGGTCTCACTCTGAATCCTGCATCTTGAGGTAGCTTGGGTATAATGCTGTGAGCTTCGCAGCATCTAAACTTGATATTACTCTTCTGATATCGGTATCACGCATACTCAATGCCTTTATAGTAACTGATAAAGACAAGTTGCAACTCTTTGTTTTTTAAGAATGGATTGAGATCATTTCTCGTAACACTTCAAACTGCGAGTTTTTACCTCCGAAATGGCTCCCTGGATACAATTTTATGAGAGCACGTGCTCATTAATTACTATTTTGACCCAAAACTCTAGCGACGAAGTGTCATTTGTTGCACTCTGGTTGTGAGTGATAATACTAAAACAATGAATTATTGACTGCGTATTTGTGTAGGGAATAAGTGACTGAATGAGTTCAGTTTCTCAAGGTAAAGGGAGTGTTAATGATTCAACCTCAGCTTAAGCAAATTGCTGAAACTGCCTATTTGACTATGTATAGTCAGCGACCTGAACTGTGCAACATCCAAGAAACTTTTTATGGTTGGGTTGTATTTGTGGCATCACCAAGAGGGAAAGCTGTCGTAAAGTTCTCAAGAGAGATAGGGCGGCTGGCGAAAGAAATTAACAGTTTAAAACGCTTATCTGATTGTCTTGATTGCTCTGTTCCTGAAATATTGTTTTTCGGCCGGGAAGAAGGCTATGACTACATAATGATGGAATGGCTCGATGGAATGTCGGCTCATGACTTACCCAATGATCCTGTCGCACTTGAAAGTTTTCGTGAAAGTTATACCGATTTATTGCTTGCTCTTCATGATAACCAATCGCAACAAGGGTTTGAGCTGGCAGAAGATCACTATGAGCCTTGCCTGATCAAGGCGTTTGATAGCTGGATGGCGCCGGTGCTGCGCTACGTGCAAAGTGGATGCTCACCATTCTCGCCCAAACTAAAAGAAGCCTACGGCTCAATGTGGGAGAGAAAGGAGGAGATCCTCTCACCCATCAATAATAACTCATCATTTGTTCATGATGACTGCCATGTCGGTAACGTGCTATTTGATCCTCGGACATATAAAGTAGCAGCAATTCTCGACCCTTGTGATGCGGGCTATAAGCACCGCGAGTTCGATCTATTTCACCTCTACGATGTGCGCCCTGATTTGAAGCTTGTTGAGCGATATCAGGAAAAAGTGCCATTAGCCGAAGGTTTCGAGCTTAGACGTTGGTTCCTCAGTTTGTGGGATGACGCTAAGCATAGTCGAAACATGGGATGGTATGATGAGGCATGGCTAACGTCCAAGGTAAATCAATTTAACGAGATCTATGCCCACAGGTAGAACTTGCTAGCGAATGATTTATCAGCATATTATTGTGGTATAGGAATGATTTAAGGTTAACAGAATGAGAATAATTGCAGCCTGTATTGCAGCAGTCATACTCGCTGGATGTGCACAGCAACAAGTTACCCGTGGGCCAGAACCGAAACCTGAACCAGAGGTTGGGGGAGAGGTGAAACCTGTTGAGCCCATTGTTAGTGAGCCTGTGATTGCCCCGGTTTCGCAGCCAGAGCCTGTAGTAAAACCTGAACTCAAACCAGAGCCTAAGCCGGAGCCTAAACCAAAGCCTGCACCGGTTGTGACTAAGACCCAGGACGGAAAGTTAATTCTGGGTGCAGAAGAGTGGGTTTGGTTAGATTCAGCTAAGCAGCATGTAAGAGTGAAGGTTGACTCCGATGTGAAGCTTTCTACGATTGGCGTGACGGATGTTCAGGAGTTTGAGCGAGATGGAAATGACTGGATTAAATTCAAAACCAGTGGCCATTCAGTCGAGCTACCTGTTGAACGTTGGCTGAAAGGTAAAAATGGAAGCAAAGAGCGTCAGGCCGTTGTTAAGCTAAGGGCTAAGCTGGGCGAACTGAATGAGTTGACGGAGTTTGCGCTGACAGCAGGCAAGGGAATTGTGCTCGGAATTAACTTTATCCGGGACGTTGCTATTGTCGACGGAACGCGGAAATACGTACAGCCAAAGGCGAAGAAATAGCCACATCCCCAACAGTAATAAAAAAGGCGGTGATACCGCCTTTTGCTTTGTAACACTTTCTTTTACTGTGTCTCAACCGTCACTTCGTAACTGGTGAACTTGCGGATATTGATCACGCCGTTATCGAAGATCAGATATTGCCCCTTGATACCGAGTAACGTCCCCTCTACGGTAGGGTTTTTGTCAAAGTTATGGGACGTAATTTTAGTGGGGTATTGCGTAACCGGGTACTGAATGCTGACCAACTCTTCATTGAGTTGTTCGACAGCATCTTCACCATACAGTGCCAGAAGTTCATTGAGGCGAGTTTCGATGGTAGGGAGTAATCGTTCAGCTTCAGCTTTCAGGTCAATGTTCTCGTTGTCCCCTTTGAGCATTGCCCGCCAGTTCGTTTTGTCTGCCACCATTTCGGCCAGGGCGATTTCAACAAGACCTGAAATCTGACGGGTCTTTACTTTTAAAATAGGTAGTGCCTGTGTCGCACCTTGATCTATCCAACGAGTCGGTAGCTGTGTATGGCGTGTAATGCCAACCTTCAGCCCTGACGTGTTAGAAAGGTAGACGTAGTGTGGCACCATACAGTGGGTATCCCCCCATTCTGGCTCCCTGCAGGTTCCCTTTGCATAATGGCAAGTTTCCGGCTTCATGATACACATGTCACAGCGAGCCAGTTTTTTCATACAGGGAAAGCAATGTCCCTGTGAGTAGCTTTTCTTAGTTTTCTTGCCACAGGCATCGCAAAAGATATTTCCGGTATAGGTCAGTTTCAGTGTTTTACCTATTAGGGGGTTTAGGGGCAAGAGTTCATCACCGACAGGAAGCTGGTACTCAACTTCATTTCCTAGCGATGACTTCATTTTTTTTAGTGTGCCTAGCATGACTTTGCTCATATTTTATTTTATGTAGTAGAGATGATTTTATCATTACTCTCACCCGAACTCAGAACTGATTCACTGTTGGTTACAGTATTGTAAATGTTTGTAAGTTGTGCGCTGTATATGTTTACTGTCTGTGGTGTCTTGGTATCATTTTGTTTAATAACAACAACTAGA
>NZ_JAKRFQ010000246.1 GCF_022347985.1 Photobacterium sp. OFAV2-7 | reverse complement strand
CTGAAGTTAATTGCATGAATTTCCGTGAGTAAGCTGCTGATTTCGCCGCTTACATACATGGCGAACGGGCCTTCTGAAATAATGTCATCGTTGGCGAATAATCCAGTAATAAGCTGGATGCTCAGCAAAGCAAAGAAGCAAAGCACCATATAACCACCTGCCGGATTGTGTCCGGGATGTTGAGTCGGTTGACTGTCCTTATTATGTAATGACGTCAAATAATGGATGACAGCCTTTGGAGAGCGGACAAAATGACGAAACTGGGCTGTTTCACTACCAACCAGACCCCACACTAGGCGGGTGAGTAGAAGAGCCAATAAGAAATAGGCAAGTGCGAAGTGCCAGTCCATGAGACCTTCCGTACCGGTATACCATAATCCGGCAACGGAACAGGCTTGCAACCAGTGATAACCTCTTACAAAGCTATCCCAGGTTCGCGTCGATACATTCATTGCTTATATCCTGTAATTGTTAATCAAGTGTGATTATTTTTACAGAATTAACAGTGTCATACCATGTTGCTTATGCCATCTTTTCAAACATTTACAATTTAAACGGTGCGAGAAGTGACAACCTATCTCTAGTTGGCTCCATATTGGAGCCAGCTTTCATCATCCAGTGTCAAGAAAGAGGATTTTCTGATTTCCAGAAGGGTTGTTCCTTGGTTTTGAGAGACAATCCCGACTTCATCAAGGTTCTGAACAAGATCACTCAACTGGAAGGGCTTACCGGAAAAGACATCGGTGGCGATAATGTTTCCTAATAAATCGGAAATCGCAAGGTAACTATTGGGTTGGCTAAGCTGTATTTTATCGCCTTGAATATTGAGCTTGGGACCAAAGAATTTAATGCCGACAGGAACATGCGTAATGGCCTTGGTCGGGACTTCTCGCATACCTTGGATTTGCATTTTGTCGCCACGCATTGCAGCGCCGTGCTCGGGGACGAATATCACAACCAGATTACGATGTGACTTTTTAAGCTGGTTTACAAATGCGTAGAGATCATCGAGCACATTTTTTTGCTGTTGCTTGTAGCTGATTAGGCTACTGCCTGAATTGCCTCGAATGATCCGGTTTCCATCATGGGCAGAAATAGAATTGTACAGGGTGACTGTAGGGGTATTGCGAGTTTGGTTAGTTTGGGTAAGCCACTGATTTAATACTGTGGCATCTCGGTAAATACTCGAGCCATCAAAGCTTTTCTGGTATGGCGACAACTTAGCAAGGTCGACAGCGGGAGAGAGCGCACCGATGTTGTTGCTGATGTGGGTCATGAAATTCCCAAACTCACCGTTGTGGTTCATAAGCAATTCATTATTGAAACCAAGTTGCGCCAGGTTTTCAAATAGCAGACATTGTTTGTTGCTTGCAGTTTCAAAGAGGCTGGTGTGTTCTTGTTGTCCACAACTGGCTCGCAGAAGACGAATAACGGCTGGGCCACTATAGGCTGTTGCAGAATTGAAATTTTCAAACAGGATATCAAATTCTGCCAATAATGGATGGGTAGCTTGGCCCGTTAGGTCGAGATCGTCCCAGGATATCGAGCAGATGTTCAACAGGAGGATATCAAAGTCATGGTTCAGGCTGAGTCCGTTTTGTAAGCTAGAACGTTTTTGCGTTTCATTAGCGAAAAAAGCCTTTCGGTATTGATTAAGGCTGATATCGTCAATGATGTCAGGAAGCTTTAATTCAGCGCCAGGAGGTTCTGCGGATAAGGCCGACACTGTTTGGGGCGGAGTGATACGGGCTTGATGTATGTCGTTTTGTGAAACATGGGTAGTAGGTACTTTGGCCTGTACATAGAGCGGCTTTTCAGTATTACTAAAACTAAAAAATACCATGGTGATCATTACCAGGCTCGTTACCCGAAAGACTTGCTGAGCAAAGTAGTAACCGATGAGGATAAGGCAGAGTAAAAGGATGACATCAAGAGAGATAAACCGGGTAAGCAGCTCAAGCAGATAGAGTGTATCGAATTGTAGCAGTTGAGAAAGTTGGGTGGTTAACCGGTCAAGTGGTGGTAAGAACGAGTCATAGTGAAACAGCCATAGGCCAGCAATCACGGCAATGATATGTTTGGCAGCCCTTAGCGCCTTGTTAGTCACAGGGATCAGTAGGAAAAAGAAAAAGGCAAAATTGTAGAGGGTCGAAAATCCTATTATCCCTTTAATTTTTAAGGCTATCTTGAGCAAAAAATAGATATTCCACCAGCCCAGAGACCAGGATATTTTTTCACTGAGTTGTTTCGATGTCATGATAAGCCATGTCCCTGCGTGAATTACAATACATCATCTTTGTTTTTGTATTTCTTGAAATAGCTAAGGTGCCTGTTTAGCCAGTGTCGACGTACTTGGGAAACGACGGAGTTGGTGAAAAAACCAAGTACAAAGCCGACAGCAATCGCAATCGAAATTGTCAGGATAAAATCAGTCAGATTCATGGTAGTACCCTCTGAGATTTCCGCTCTAGAGGAACGCGCTTGGCGTAGACGCGAGTCGTAGTCTTATGGCTAGGTAACGGTTTGCTTGTTCGCCAGCGCGTTGGTTTAGATTTGATGCTTTTGTTCAAATGTGGCGTTGTTGCGTTGGTAAGTTCTTCAATAATGTCAACCGGGTTGATAAAAACGCAATAACTTGAAAATAGCTCACTGACCTTGAGATGAAAGATTCCGTTTAGTACGTCGTCTATATCATTGGCTCTAATCGCACTTAAAAAAACATAAATAACACCATCTCCGATTGTGAGTAGATCGCCATCACGCCGTAGCTTACACAATGAAGCACACTCTGTTATGTCTTGGCTCGGGAGTTTGTTGAGCCTTAACAAAGCAAAATCTATTCTTAAACTCATTTGCTGTGAAATAAGTGACTTAACGTGCTGGGTGAACAACGTTATATCGCTTTGGCCTGAATAAGTGTAACGTGGCCGCAAGTTGAGAAGGTCTTCATATTTCTCCGGGAGCTGACCAACATACACTTGGTTCTGTATTGCGAGCGTCTGGCTGACAAAGTGAGAGAAAGAAACTTCGGCGGGAACGATAAGATTGACACCCGAGTCCAATAACAGGCGTTCATCAAAATAGCTGATACATTGGATGAGTTCCCTGACAATAATTTTCAGTTGAAGGCCACAAGATGTCCTTAGTTGGAAGGCGAAACGTGCTATCTCCTCAATTGCTTCATAGGAAACACATGGAAAAACGATGGTTGCTTTCCTGTTGGTCAATGATGCTTCTAGAATCTCTTCGGGAGTCTCAAAGAACCGAAACTGAGTTGGGGGGATTTCATTTTCTTTTAACAAAGAGGACAACGTTAAAATTTCTCGGTTGTCAGTGATAGTGTCGGTGATAGATAAATGGTGCAAGTACGCTTTGTCTTCGATTGGGGTATATGTCTTTTGGCTCGAATCGAAGTCGTAGTCGGCGTTAGTCATAATGCCCTGTTTGGTGTGGGCAAAAAGAAGCGTATATTGGTAATTCGTTTCATCTGAAGTACTCACGAGAGATGTGCTTTCAATCTGGTTGCAATGAGCCAATAACGCAGAAACGAGCGACTTATTATGGCGGACGTCATAAACGCAGAAGTACACAGCGATGTTTGACTGAAGTTGCCAGATTTTCAAGCGAGATAATGCAGCGCTGAGTTGTTCGTTGTTATCAGGTGAGAATAAACTGCTATCAGACAGTACAAATAATGTAGTACCTGATGTGAGAGGGATTTTTTCTATATCATCAAGTATCTGAACAATATTTTTCAGACTGTTACTACTCTTTAAAAAGAATACTTCATGATAAAGTGCTAAAAGCTTGTTTTTATTCTTATTAGAGAGTTGTTGGTAGCAATCATAAGAAGTATTAAACAGTAAGACGTGATAATCTGAGTCTGCTACATGTGGTCCTCGTAGGGAGCAAGGATCAGTTTCAAGCAAACTTATCACATTATCATCTTCTGAAAGAATAAAATTAGTCATAACCTATATTGCTCATACTCTCTTACAGTCACTAAATTTACATTTAAGGCAAGTTAGAGTTGATCGGTGTGCCAAATAGCCAAAATACGGATAAAGTACAATCAAATTATCTCAGTTTCGACTCCCACCAATTGTTAATAAGCCTAGTACCAAAATCGCAATTTGGTCAATTTTCAGCAGGATAAACTCATTGGGACACTCCCCATAACCAGCGAAACTCTGACGCATAAGGCGTTGAGGCAAAGAGGACAGCTATGAGTTGGTAAAGTCTGAGGCGGGGGTGACGCTTGCTTTTGTACCTGGCTCTCAACTAAGAGTAAAAAAAAGTGCAATAAAAAAGTCAGATTGTGGCCGTTTTATTAACTTCTGCTATTCTTATTATGTTGATAATTATGATTATAAGTAGAGAAGCATAATGTTGAGTGTATTGTTGAACTGAGAGTTAAAAGCAGTGAATAACTTTATAAGGATTTGCGGCTGATCTCTGTCATCAATACAATTTGGTTCATTAATATAACTATAAAGTGATATGGATATAGAATCAGATCTTTCTTACATAGCATCATCATATCATTTGGATGAGTTTGACTATGAAGAGTTTGCCGATAACGAAAGAGCTCGCATTATTAACGGGCGCTGGGGCGTTTTTGATGAAGTCAATGAGCGTCATCCGAAGTCTGTTAATGGAATAATAGAAACAAAAGAGCCATAACTTATTCTTCGAAAGGTCTAAATAGATGAAATTAATTGCTGTCTCTGGCTTGAAGGGCGGGGTTGGTGCATCTACGGTTGCTGCTAATCTGGCTGGTGGGCTTCATGATCTTAATAAGAAAATTGCTATTGTAGATCTGGACCTTCGTAATTTTCTTCGTGTGTACTTCTCGATGAAAATGACAGATGGCGATGGTTGGGCTAGCCGCGAATATTGTGGTGAGGATTGGGCTCTTGCCTTTCATCAAAGCCCTGCCGGGGTGAGTTTTCTTCCCTTTGGAGCACAAGCGAAACCTGTACTATCTGGCAGAGAGAAGAGTATTAGTAAACAGCATAAAGTCGATTTTTTTTCTGATCCCAAATCAGTGTACAGGCTGTCCAATAGTTTTTTTTCTGAGATGCTGACAACGCTTGCTGATCAATTCGACTATGCCGTCATTCATTTGCCATCCGTTAGTTTCACTAGCAGTTTCATGGAGCATCTGCGCGAGTTGCACGCCACTATTGATTTGCACTTAGTCGTGGTGAACCCCGATACAGCTTGTTATTCCATTCTCGATGCCCAAGGTATAAGTGTTAGCCAACTTTCCAAAATCAAACTGCTTGCGAATAAGTTCTATTCGACGAGTGAAGTGAGTAGTGACTTTTCCTTTTATATGAAAAAAGTATGGGGAGAGACCTTAATTTCAAGCCCGATTCATTTCGATGAAGCGCTTGCGGAAGCGACCGCTAATTTACAAACCGTGAGTTGCTATTCTCCCGGCAGTCTTGCCGCCGCTGAGTTCAAAACTTTAGCGTTGTGGAGTATTTCGGCACTCGGAAGTGATGAAGGCAGTTATGCTTAGCTTCATTGCAAGAGGGATTATCAAGCCCTCCGTTATCCAGAGCTTCAACAAACACCTGACGGCATATCCTGAAAGTGAGCATGCGTCGAGTTCAGGTCGTTTTATTTTGTTCATTTGGTTTTGTATCTGCTCTGTCGTTCTGCGGCCAACAGTTTTTGGGCTTCAAGCTTGGACATTGCCTCTCGCACTTTTCCCACATATTAACTTTGCCAGGCCTCGGTTTTTGGATCCGGTACGTTGCTTGATTCAGGCGTTATGGTTGCTTGTGGTTAGGCAAAACGGTGTGGGACGAACTCGACGAGAAGGTGGGAAGGTTAGCGACGCCTTAAAAGACGGCCTATTGTGGTTTATCGGCCTTCCTATGGCCGTCATGAACTGGGTTGGGGCGTGGGTCGAAAAGGCGGCAGATAAATCCCAATCAGTAAACCAGCGCGAAAGAGTGAGCTTCTCCAAGTTATTGCTGACAGTGTTGGTTGGTGTTGCTTCAGTGCTTTGTCTTACTGTTCCTTTTGCCTGGCAGGCCCAAGTCATTTTCGTGTTGTTACTTTGGCTGATGGCAATGATGATAC
>NZ_JAKRFQ010000024.1 GCF_022347985.1 Photobacterium sp. OFAV2-7 | reverse complement strand
AGGTTAACCCCAACACTATAGTTAGGTGCCATTACAACTGGGATATGCTCTGCTGCCTGGTCAATCAGCAAACGCTCATCATCGCTGAAACCGGTCGTCCCGATGACAATTTTCTTGCCGTGCTGACGGCAAAACTCGATGTTCGCCAACGTGGCTACCGGTGCAGTAAAATCAATCAGAACGTCGAAGTCATCTTTAGCCGCTGCCAAATCGTCGACGATCGCCACTGAGACAACCCCGACACCAGCAAGCTCACCGGCATCAGCGCCTACAAGTGTCGAACCGCTGCGTTCTGTCGCAGCCCCCAGCTGTGCCTGCTCGGAAAGGTGTGTGGCTTTTAGCAGCTGGCGGCCCATGCGTCCTGCCGCTCCAGCAATCGCAATTCTAACCATTGCGTCTATTCTCCCTGTTTCTGGATCTTGTTTGTATTACGACAATGTAGCCTGTTGGTGAATATAAAAAAAGCCCCGGCAGTGGCCGGGGCTTAATTCGAGATTCGATTCGTACCGTCTAGCTAGACATTTTTAACCTGTAGCTCACGCGGTACTTCGAAGAACATATTTTCTTCTCGGCCGCTCAGCTCTTCCACTTCCGCGCCGCTCAACTGCCGAATGCGCTCAATAATCTGGTTGACCAGCTCTTCCGGTGCCGATGCGCCCGCAGTGACGCCAACCTTGCTTTTGCCTTCAAACCAGACGGCTTCGACATCTTCCGGGCAGTCTGTAAGGAATCCCGGCGTACCGAGCTTTTCAGCCAGTTCGCGCAGGCGGTTGGAGTTAGAGGAGTTTTTCGATCCCACCACGATCATCACATCGACAGCCTCGGCCATTTCACGCACCGCGTCCTGGCGATTCTGAGTGGCATAACAGATATCGTCTTTACGTGGCCCCTGAATATCAGGGAATACCTGGCGCAGCTTGTCGATCACATCTGCCGTTTCATCAACCGACAATGTTGTCTGGCTGACATAATGCAAATTTGACGGGTCTTTAACGGTTAGCTTTTCCACATCAGCTGGCGTCTCGACCAGATACATCCCGCCTGTTTCGCTGGCATATTGTCCCATGGTCCCTTCGACTTCAGGGTGGCCGGCATGGCCGATCAGGACAACTTCCATATTTCGGCGGCTGGCACGCGCCACTTCCATATGTACCTTGGTTACCAGCGGGCAAGTGGCATCGAATACCGTCAGCTGACGGGCTTTGGCCTCGTTGCGCACTGCCTGCGAGACACCGTGGGCAGAGAAAATCACAATATTGTCATCAGGGACTTCATGCAGCTCTTCGACAAAAATAGCACCACGCTGCTTGAGTCCCTCAACCACAAAGCGGTTATGGACGACTTCATGGCGGACATAGATTGGCGGCTGATACATTTCGAGTGCCCGCTCGACAATACTGATGGCACGGTCAACACCGGCACAAAAACCGCGTGGATTGGCTAATAAGATTTTCATTGCTAACAGCTCTTAATTTTCTATGGTCACAACTTCGACATCAAAGGTGACACGTTGCCCGGCAAGCGGATGATTGAAGTCTACAGTCACCGAGTCGCCGACAACATCAGTTATAATTCCGGGAATATCGTTACCATCAGGGCCGGCAAAAGCGATGATGGTTCCCACCTCGGCCGGCGCATCGGCACCGAACCTGGCTAAATCCACATGGTGGATGTTATCGGGGTTGGACAGACCGAATGCATCTTCCGGCTCAAGCGTAAAACTACTTGTCTGGCCTGCGGCCAATCCCAATAGACACTTTTCAAAATTATCCGTCAGGCTACCATCGCCCATCCGGAATTTTGCCGGCTTTCCCATCGCCTGAGTCGACTCTGCTACCGAGCCATCTTCCAGCTTGATGGCAAAGTGCATCAGTACTTCACTGCTTTCCGTAATTACCGACATGTAGGGTCCTTTTGTGTAGTGTCCGTTATATTTTATCCGCCCATTTAACAACAAAGCGCCGCCCGTATCAACGGACAGCGCTCAGGGTTATAGCTTGTAACGGCTTTTAGCGGTTAACTGGTTGTTTCTTCTTGTCGGCCAGGAAGCCTTCCAAAATAATCAACCCGGCACCACAGCAGATAGCAATATCGGCAATGTTGAATGCCGGCCAGTGATGAGTACCGACATAAAAGTCGAGAAAGTCGACAACAAAGCCGTGGTACAGGCGGTCAAATAAGTTACCGAGTGCACCACCGATAATCAGAGCATAGGCACTGTTGGCTAATCGGTTCGACGCCGGAGAACGACGCATCCAGAAAACCAACAGACTACATACCGCCAGTGCAATCGCCGTAAACAACCAGCGCTGCCAGCCTCCCGCATCACTCAAAAAACTAAATGCCGCCCCGTAGTTATGGACATAAAGCAGATTGAAGAACGGCAGCAGTTCAATACGGTTAGGCCAACCGTACTCCATGGTATTCATGACCAGCAGCTTGCTGCCAATGTCGAGTACAAACACCAGAGCTGCCAGCCAAAGCCAGCGAACTCCAGATTGTTTAAGCGACAGCGTTTGTTTCGGCGATATCTTAGTCATTAGGCAAACTTACGCTCTTCACCTTCGCCACTGATGTTGCTCACACAGCGACCACACACTTCCTCATGCCCTTCGATCGTGCCCACATCGGCCACATGGTGCCAACAACGGTCACACTTCGCCGCTTCAGAAGCTGCAACAGTAACAAACAGACCTTCAACGTCAGTGTCCTGAGCGCCTTCCGGCTTGCTGTCTGCAACCACAACTTCAGCCTTCGATGTCAGCATCACGAAGCGCAGCTCGTCTTCCAGCTTATTCAGCTTCGCAGCAAGCGCCTCGTTAGCATGAAGGGTCACTTCTGCCTGCAGCGCACCACCAATCACTTTATCTTTACGTGCGCCTTCAAGCAGCTTGTTCACAGCACCACGTACCTGCTGGATCTCAGCCCAGAACTCATTGTTCAGCTCTTCGCCTTCAGCCAGACCGAACAGGCCGTCGAACCACTCGCCCGTGAATACGAACTTGTCACGCTGCCCCGGCATCTCGTTCCAGATCTCATCGGCAGTGAACGACATGATCGGTGCCATCCAGCGAACCAATGCCTCGACGATGTAATACAGTGCCGTCTGACAGCTACGCTGCGCGTGGCCACCACTCTTCGCTGTGTACTGGCGGTCCTTGATCACATCCAGGTAGAAAGAACCCATTTCGATAGAACAGAACTGCATCAGGCGCTGAGTAACCGTGTGCAGGTTGTACTCGTCATACGCTTTGATGATTTCTTCCTGTGCTGCCATCGCCCGGCCCACGGCCCAACGGTCCAGCGCAACCATCTCTTCCGGAGCAACCAGGTCGGTTTCTGGGTTGAACCCGCTCAGGTTCGCCAGGAAGAAACGCGCCGTGTTACGGATACGACGGTACGCATCAGCAGAACGCTTAAGAATTTCATCAGAAACGGCGACTTCACCCGTATAGTCAGTCGACGCAACCCATAGGCGCAGGATATCGGCACCTAGCTTGTTGGTGACATCTTTAGGTGCAACCACGTTACCAATAGACTTCGACATCTTGCGGCCCTGGCCGTCAACGACGAAACCGTGGGTCAGAACCTGGTTGTAAGGTGCCTTGCCTTTCATCGCCACAGACGAAATCAGCGACGACTGGAACCAGCCACGGTGCTGATCCGAACCTTCCAGGTACAGATCGGCTGTGTTGCCATTGTACTCTTCGCGGCTATCAACCACGGAGAAATGGGTAACACCGGAGTCAAACCATACGTCCAGGGTATCCAGCACCTTCTCGTAGTTTGCTGCGTCTTCTTCACCCATCAGCTCGGCGTGGTCAAGATCCCACCATGCCTGAATACCTTTCTCTTCAACCAGCTTGGCAACTTTTTCAATCAGCTCAGGCGAGTTCGGGTGAAGTTCCTGTGTTTCTTTATGAACGAACAGGGCAATCGGCACACCCCAGGTGCGCTGACGTGAGATACACCACTCCGGACGACCTTCAACCATACCTTCGATACGGCTCTGACCCCACTCCGGCATCCACTGTACGTTTTTGATTTCTTCCAGCGCCTTGGCACGTAGACCCGCCTGATCCATCGAGACAAACCACTGCGGTGTTGCACGGAAAATGATCGGCGTCTTGTGGCGCCAGCAGTGCGGGTAGCTGTGCTCGTAAGCATGGTGGTGTAGAAGCGCACCGTGCTCTTTCAGCGTTTCAACAACAGCATCGTTGGCTTTGAATACATGCTGGCCTGCAAACAGTTCTGTATCAGGCAGATACACACCGTTGCTACCGACAGGGTTAGCCACCTCAAGACCGTACTTCTGGCCGACCGCAAAGTCTTCCTGGCCATGGCCAGGCGCGGTATGTACACAGCCAGTACCCGATTCAGTTGTAACGTGATCACCAAGGATTGCCGGTACGTCAAAGCTGTAGAACGGGTGGTTGAAGCGCATTAACTCCAGATCCGCACCTTTACAGAAGCCAAGGTTGTGGAAGTGCTCGATACCGGCACGATCCATAACCTCTTTTGCCAGCTCAGCTGCGACGATCAGACGCTGAGGCGCTTGTTCACCATCAGAGCTGCCTTCAGTCTGGATCAGCACATATTCAAGATCTTCACGGATAGCAACCGCACGGTTTGCCGGCAGTGTCCAAGGCGTTGTTGTCCAGATAACAATCGAGACATCACCCTGGCCTTCGTGGCCTTCCGCACAGCCAAACTTGGCAACAACGGCCGCTTCATCGACAGCTTTGAACTTCACGTCGATTGATGGCGAGACTTTATCTTTATACTCGACTTCCGCTTCTGCCAGTGCAGAACCACAGTCCGTACACCAGTGAACAGGCTTGAAGCCTTTTAGCAGGTGGCCCTGATCGGCAATCTTGCCCAGAGAACGAATGATGTTCGCTTCTGTTGCAAAATCCATTGTACGGTAAGGCTTGTCCCACTCACCCAGTACACCCAGGCGAATGAAGCTTTCTTTCTGACCTTCTACCTGACCGGCAGCGTAGGCGCGACACTTCTCGCGAAACTCAGCCGCTGTTACTTTATGGCCCGGCTTGCCGACTTTCTTCTCCACCATCAGTTCGATTGGCAGACCGTGGCAGTCCCAGCCCGGAATATAAGGTGCATCAAAGCCAGAAAGAGTCTTTGACTTAATAATAATGTCTTTAAGAATCTTGTTCAGTGCGTGACCAATGTGAATATCACCGTTGGCATATGGAGGGCCATCGTGTAATACGAAGGATTTTTTACCCTTCTTGGCTTTACGGATCTCACCGTAAAGATCTTCATCATACCAACGCTTAAGCATCGCAGGCTCACGGTTGGCTAGATTGCCTCGCATCGGAAACCCTGTTTCAGGCAGGTTCAGGGTATCTTTATAGTCGCTCATTGATTCTCGATTCCGTTACTTGGGCGAAGTTGGACATTATTACGCTCAGACAGCCACACCCGTGCCGTTTGAGCATCACGCTCTATTTGCGCTTTTAGCGCATCAAATGATTCAAATTTAATTTCGTCACGCAGCTTATAGTGCAGCACAACTTCAATCTGACGTCCGTAGAGATCAGACTGGAAATCAAACAGGTGTACCTCAAGTTGCTGACGTACACCATTGACTGTCGGCCGACGGCCGACATTGGCCACTCCCGGAACGGGAGCACCTTCGACACCGAAGACCTCTACCGCGTAGACACCGGAAACCGGTGACACTCGTCGCTTGAGAGGGACATTCGCCGTCGGAAAGCCGATTGTTCGGCCGAGTTTTCGTCCGTGGGATACCCGCCCGCTTATACTGTACGGACGGCCCAGCATCACCTCGGCCTGCTGCAAGTTGTCACTTGCCAACGCCTGGCGAATCGCCGTGCTGCTGACCCTCTGCTCAGAGACACAGAAGCTCTGTGTGCTGACAACGGTAAAGCCATATTCCCTGCCGGCTGCTACCAGCATAGCAAAATCCCCGCTTCGGCCCTTGCCGAAGCGAAAATCATCGCCGACTACCAGAAACTTAACACCCAATTGCTCGACCAACAAGCGGCGAACAAAATCTTGCGCCGTCATATCGGCAAAATGGGCATTAAAATTGACGCAAAGCAAACGATCTACACCAACTTGCTTCAGCTGCAAGTACTTATCACGAAAACGTGTCAGCCTTGCCGGTGCCTTTTCACCTGCAAATAGTTCCATCGGCTGCGGTTCAAAGCTCATTACCGTGGCCGGGCATCCCAGCTCATGCGCTTTGGCCAGAACCCGGCGCAGCACCGCCTGGTGGCCTAAGTGAACACCATCAAAATTACCAATCGTCAACACGTTACCGTGATGCTCTGGCTTGATATTATGTATACCTCGGATTAATTCCATGCGCCGCTTTCATTTTCGCAGAGTGAAAAACTGACGGATTATATACTACTCTGCGCCCATCATACCAATCTGAATCTGATTCTGACTAGTTCACCACATTAATTGAGGCACTTAAGCCAATCATCCCTCGGCCTTCAAATGATGCAGGCGGACTCCCAGTACAAGCACGGTCACCAAATAGGCAGCTGCACCAAGAGCAATCAGACCGGCCAGCCAGAGAACCCGGTAGCTCAGGCTCCAGGCCAACCATTGGCTCATGGCCGGCAGCACCCACAACAGTGCAGTAACCATCACCGCCCCGGCCAGCGCCAAACGCAGCACAAACAGCAAGGTTGTTTTTGATACCCGGTAGACATTGGCACGATGCAGGCCACGGTAGAGCAAGGAGGCATTCACCAGCGCCGACAGTGCCGTTGCCAATGCCAGTCCGATGTAGCCATACAGGTAAGCAAAAATCGCATTAAACACCATATTGGTCAGCATGGCGATGATGCCGTAGCGCACGGGCGTCTTGGTATCCTGACGGGCATAATATCCCGGCGCCAATACCTTGATTAACATGAAATTTAACAACCCTGACGCATAGGCAAGCAACGACAGTGATGCCTGTTCGACATCCGCCGGGGAAAACTCCCCACGCATGAACAACACCATCAGCATCGGCTTGGCCAGTACCATCAGTCCCAGCATTGCAGGGATCCCCAGCAGCAATACCATGCGGACGCCCCAGTCCATAGTCTGAGCAAAATGCTCGCTGCTTTTCTCGACATGCTTGCGAGACAGGGCCGGCAGGATCACCGTGGCTATCGCAATCCCGAACAGTCCGAGCGGGAACTCCAGCAAACGATCCGAGTAGTACAGCCAGCTAATCGAGCCTGTCATCAGAAAGCTGGCAATAAAGGTATCAAACAGCAAGTTGATCTGACTGACCGATACCCCGAAAAGGGCAGGGATCATCAGGGTGCGTATTTTGGTAACGCCAGGGTCGTTCCATCCCCATTGTGGCTTGACCAACATTCCCTCTTTATATAGGAAAGGGATCTGGAACAGAAACTGGATCAGGCCGCCAAGAAAAACCCCGATAGCCAGACCGATTTCCGGCTGCTCCAGATTGGGAGCCAGGAACCAGGCACAGCCAATGATGGCGACATTGAGAAACACCGGCGTGAAAGACGATACCGCAAATTTACCCAGGGTATTGAGAATCGCCCCAGACAGGGCAACAAAGGTAATAAACCATAAATAAGGAAAAGTGATTTTCAACAGCAGGCTGGCCAGCTCAAACTTCGGCGCCGACGGCCCGTCGTTCAGCCAGTCAATAAACCACCCCGCCCCGAACAGAGCAGTTACAATGCCGGAGCCCAAGACACCAAACAGGGTCACAACGGTGACGATGACGCCAAGGGTACCTGATGCCCGGGCAATCAGCTGGCGGGTCTTGTCCATATCTTCGGATGCATGACACTCTGTCAGTACCGGTACAAACGCCTGTGAAAAAGCGCCCTCGGCAAAAAGCCGGCGTAAAAAATTAGGAATTTTGTTGGCAAAGAAGAAAACATCAGCCGCGGCTCCTGCTCCCATCAGGTTAGCCACCACCACATCTCGCACCAAACCCAGCACCCGAGAGACCAAAGTCATAGTGCTGACTATCAGTCCGGAGCGCAAAAGACGCTTACTCACAAAAAAAACCTCATAAAGATAGCCCAGAAAGGTGACTTACAGGGCGAAAAGCTGGTAAAATCTGCCGCCATATTAACCGTGTTAATCCGCAAGTGCCAACTCTGTTGGTTAGGCGGTTATTTGCACAAATCATTTGACAATCTTTGGTTTTGCAGGCATAGTCCTCGGCCTTAAATTGTCACCGTACCAAGAATTTGGGAGTTACACCCTTGGCAAATATCAAATCTGCTAAGAAACGTGCTATCACTTCTGAGAAACGTCGCCAGCACAACGCTAGCCGTCGTTCAATGATGCGCACTTTCTTCAAAAAAGTTATCGCTGCTATCGAAGCTGGCAACAAAGAAGCTGCTTCTCAGGCGTTCGCTGAAATGCAACCTGTTATGGACCGCATGGCTACTAAAGGCCTGATCCACAAAAACAAGGCTGCACGTCATAAAGCACGTCTAGCTGCGAAAATCAAAGCTCTTTAATTGAAGAGTTGCGATTGAGCATTAAAAAAACCGGCATCAGCCGGTTTTTTTATACCTGAAATTCAGATCTTACGCTTCATTGGTATTGTCAGCACTGCAATACATTTTATGCAGCAGTTCAATCATCGCCCGAACTTCTTCGCTCTTTAAGCGATAATAAACCGTCTGAGCCACTTTCCTGGTCTCAACCAGGCCATCTCGACGAAGCCATGCCAAATGCTGAGAGAGTGCAGACTGGCTCAAGCCCAGCTTGTCACTCATCATTCCCACTGACATTTCCCCTTCCAGCAAGTAGCACAGAATAAACAAACGTCGTTCATTCGCCATGGCTTTCAGCAATGCTACGGCCTTGGGAGCATTCTGCTCCATCTGCTGCAGTTCCATTCTTCCACCATTATTAAAATTAAGTTAATGCTAATGTACTTAATTTATGCCGGGTTTACTAGCCATCAATGTTGAATTCCCGTGCTAACCGCCGGAAATTCGCAACATTATTTAAACATCTTGCCGAAATCAGCCTCGCAGATCTTCTTTACTGCCGGGTGCATGATCATCCGCTCAGCAAAAATCACATAATATTCTTCCTTGATCTCTTTCACCCGCTTCACCTCGCAGATGGTATTGGACTCAACAATCTCCATCGCATAGATTGAAGGCGCAACGAACATGGACTGATGGTAGGAGCCAAACGCCTTCATCAGCGCGGCATCGTCAAACTCACCAAGAATGTTCGGGGTGATCCCCTGCTGATCAAACCAGTGGTGCAGCTTACGGCCCATGGCGGTACGGCGACCCGGTACCAGCAGCTTGTAATCTTCGATACAGGCGGGAAAATTGAGTGCCTTGGCCGGCTTGGAGCAGAAAAAGCTCATGGTCGATTCGCCCAGCTTTTTACTATACAGGCCGGGGCTTTGGGTTGAGTCCACCGGGCAATCCGACAGAATCATATCCAGCTTATGCTGGGAGAGCTGCTCCAGCAGCATCTCGTGGGTAGACTCATAGCAGCGGAGGTGAATCCGCTCATCTTCCGGGATCCCTTCTAGCAAGATCTTGCTGACAAGACGCTTGGAGAGTGCATCGGCCACGCCCACTTCCAGCAACTGGTTTTCACGCTGGGTATAGTTAACGATATCCAGCATTTCGTAACTCAGGTCAAACATCTTGTCGGCATACTTAAACACGAGCTGTCCCAGCTCGGTCGGCTCGATGTTCCGTCCGACACGTTTGGTCAGCTTGCCTTTAAGCCTCTCTTCCAACGCCCGGATCTGTCCGGTTACCGTCTGCGGGGCCAAAAACAAGGCATCCGCGGCTTTGGTCACAGAGCCCTGCTTGCAAACCATCCAGAAATAATAGAGGTGGTTGTAATTTAGATGAGACATCCTGTTTTGCTAACTTCCCAGATATAAAAAACCCCAGACGCGCAGCTTACGCTGTGCCTCCGGGGTCTTCAACTATAATCCTCTCGGGAATGATTAACCGAGCAAATATCTCATCAGTTTGTAGACTGAATCGACTTTTTCTCTATCTGGACAGTCTTACGGTAACGCTCTCCTACACGTTGCTCCAGCGCGCGTGAGCGGAATGTCTCTTCCTGCTCAATCATCGCGGTGTCTTCAACGCTAGCCTTACCATGGCTAAGACCGGCCAAATAGGCCTGACAAACTTCCGTGTTACTGTTATTGATGCAACTGTCATAATCAGGTGCCGCGATGGCAGCTGAAGATGTCAGTAATGCAACGATTAGAAGATAACGCTTCATATTATGCCTCCGTTTTTGGCAGAGAACGGCTCAGTAAGAAATAACCCAATACAGCTGATAGAGTTGACCCCAACAAGATCCCTAGACGCGAGTAGGTGCTGAAGTCATCTGGCGCGCCGACAAAAGCCAGCGACGAGATAAAGATAGACATGGTAAAGCCAATACCACACAGCACTGACACTGCCGAAATATGCGTAAAGCCGATGCCGTCAGGCAGCTTTGCAATTCCGCTTTTTACCGCAATATAGCTAGCCGAGAAGATCCCCAGCGGCTTACCAACGAGCAGACCAAGCGCAATACCAAGCGGCAGCATAGATGTCAGGCTTTCTACCGATACACCTTCCAGTGAGATACCGGCGTTGGCAAAAGCAAACAGCGGCAGAATCAAGAACGCTACATACGGGTGCAGAGCATGCTCAAGGTGCTTCAGCGGCGAATGCTTCTCAGAGCTGCCATCCTCACCCGAAAGCGGTATCGCAAAGCCAAGTACAACACCGGCCAGCGTGGCATGTACACCAGATTTCAACACACTGAACCACAGGATCAGACCAACAACTATATACCAGGACAACTTGGTAACATTCTTGGCATTCATGACAAACAGCGCTGTCGTCGCCGCGAAGGCTACAGCCAATGCGATAGTAGACAGGTCGCTGCTGTAGAACAGCGCAATAATGACGATAACGCCAAGGTCATCAATAATCGCCAGCGCCAGCAAGAAGGCTTTCAGCGATACCGGTACACGCGGCCCCAGCAGTGCCATCACACCTAATGCAAATGCAATATCGGTCGCGGCAGGAATTGCCCAGCCTTTAGCTGCCATCGGATCGGAAAAGTTAAAGGCAAAGTAGACCAGGGCCGGTGCAACCATTCCACCAACAGCTGCAATTGCCGGGAAGATCGCTTTCTCTTTCGTATTTAGTGCGCCTTCGATTAGCTCACGCTTTACTTCCAAGCCAATTAGCAAGAAGAAAATAGCCATCAGACCATCATTGATCCAATGCGATACAGAGAGACCTGCAACGTAGGAATGCAACGTCCCGTTGTAAAGAGGCTCCAATGGCGAGTTCGCAACCATCATTGCGATCGCAGCAGCGATAATCAAAATAATACCGCCAGCGGACTCTAATTTGAGAAAATTACGAATTGCATCGGTCATCGACCGTAACTCCTTTACATGAAACAAATATCACAACGAATATGTAAATTTAGTTTAGTCGTCACACTGCTGGTGTGGGAAATCGTTTGTTTAGAGATTAAGACTCGGAAAAACCGAAGTATTGGGGCTATAACAAAGTAATATCCGCACAATAGATTTTAAGCTGTCATAAAGCGTCTTATTTCCTACTGCCAATTTGCTCAGTAGGTGGAAAAAATAGCTAAATTTCACTCATTGAAGAGCAAAATATCTCGTTTACCGCAATTTTACAAAAAACCAAAAAATAACAATTAAAACAATTATTTAAATTAAAAGGTAAAGTAATAATTACACTTCTTCATAGTCTTGCCGGTCACAAAATAAGCACAAATTCACTTTATGACAGACAGTGTCATATTTCTGAAATATTCGATCTCTACCATCGCCCCCAGATTTCAAATAAATGAAACCCAAACGACATCTTCTTGTCATGGAGAAATGATTATGACTACCCAAGCCACTACTGCTGAGCCAATGAACAGCTCTATGCGCTGGGTCCGCTGGGCAAACCTGGCGTTCATGCTTTACGTTCTACTTGTTGCTGTATCTATGGTCAGCAGCGGCTTTAAATGGTCGGTAGGCGAGCAGGCTAAAACGCTGTTTGAATTTGCTTCCCACCCTATCGCCGGTCTAATGATTGGCCTGGTGGCAACATCGCTTATTCAGTCGTCCAGTACTGTTACTTCAATCATCGTAGGCCTTGTTGCTGGCGGCCTGCCGGTTGAAACGGCAATCCCAATGGTAATGGGTGCCAACATCGGTACAACCCTGACCAACACCCTGGTTAGCCTTGGCCATGCACGCTGCAAGGATGAGTTCCGTCGTGCGTTTGCAAGTGCAACAGTCCACGACTTCTTCAACCTGCTTGCTGTTGTGATCTTCCTGCCGCTAGAGATGATGTTCGGCCTGCTGGACAAAGTATCCTCATGGCTGGTATCGCCTATGATGGGTGCTGGTGATATGAGCATGAAGGGACTTAACTTCATGAAGCCGCTTACCAAACCAGCGGTGGAAGTCGTAAAAGGTCCACTGGAAGCATTTGGCAATATGGGTGGCGTAGTTCTGATTTTCATCGGTATTGCACTTATCTTCGTAGCGATTACGGCTATGGGCAAGCTAATGCGCAGCCTGATGGTTGGCCGTGCTCGTGAAATTCTAAAGAGTGCAATCGGCCGTGGCCCGCTTCACGGTATCGCCTCTGGCTCCATCGTGACGATTCTGGTTCAGTCTTCTTCTACGACAACCAGCCTGATGGTACCACTGGTAGGTACTGGTGTGCTGAAGGTACGTGATGTGTATCCTTTCACCCTAGGTGCCAACATCGGTACGTGTATCACAGCCCTGCTGGCTGCAACGGCAATCTCTGGTGACAACGCAGTATTTGCCCTGCAAATCGCTCTGGTACACCTGTCGTTCAACGTACTGGCGACCCTGTTTATCTTTGGTATCCCGCTGCTGCGTGAGCTACCACTGAAAGCAGCTTTCTACCTGGGTGAGATGGCGACCAAGAACAAAATGGCTGTTGCCGGTTACCTTGGCCTGGTCTTTGTGGCAATCCCGAGCACTATCCTTGCCGTGACAGCTTAAGCGCAAGCCAAAACCAAACAAGAAAAAAGCCCCGCAATGCGGGGCTTTTTGTTGTTCTGAATATCAATACCGGGGAACAAAGTATTTCAGGCGTGAATTTTTGTTACCCGGGGAAACAGTTTTATACAGAAAAAGGGTACCGAATTGGCTCGTGATGCTGGTAGCCCACCACCTCAAAATCATCCATCGTCACCCAGGTCTCCAAATCTTCCAGCGTTTTGATGTCTGGGTTGATATTCAGCTGAGGTGAAGGAAACGGCTCGCGTTTAAGCTGAACATCACGCATAAGCTCCAGCTGATCTTCGTAGATGTGGGCGTTGATGATCTTATGGTAGGCCTGACCTGGTTTCTTGCCTGTGATCTGCGCCATTAATGCCAACAAGGTATAGACCTGGATCTGGTTAAAATTCAGGCCGAGCGGTACATCGCAAGAACGCTGGTAGCTGGTCAGATACAGGGTATCACCCAGCAGCGAGAACGTGTGGGTGTGCATGCATGGGCGCAGACAGCCCATATCAAATTCACCTGGATTATAGAACGTCAGGATCTCACCACGGTCATCAATACCCCGACAGAGATCATCGACAATCTTGCGCAGCTGATCGATGGTTGAGCCATCCGGCTTGCGCCAGCTCCGTCCCTGAACCCCGTACACCCGGCCCATGTCGTCGTGCCCCTTGCGGTGCGGGTTGTTCAGCCATGCCTGGTTGTCGTTGGCATTCATGTCCCAGGTCTTGGTTCCCAGGGCCCTGAAGTCGGCAGCATTGTCATAACCGCGAATATAACCCAGCAACTCCGCAATAGCTGCTTTCCAGTAGCTCTTGCGAGTTGTGATCAAAGGGAACTGGTTATTTGCCACGTCATAGGTCAAGTCAGCATTTACCACCGTCAGGCAACGCTTGCCGGTTCGTTCGTTCTCTATCCATACACCGTCATCGACAATCCGCTGACACAGATCCAAATATTGTTTCATCATCCCGCCCGTTAATTTCTTAGCTGTACCAGTAAGGTACAATTGCACCCAATATTATCAGAATACAAAAAAGGCAGCACCCTTGAGTGCTGCCTTGGTTAAAATGTCTGCGCTTACACGGTGGTATTTCTCGGCTGGGTTTTATACGCCCACAGCATCATCAGCAAGCCACCGATCACCATCGGCAACGATAGGATTTGTCCCATGCTGATCCAACCGCCAAACAGTCCCAAATGGGCATCTGGCTCACGGAAGTACTCGACGATAAAACGGAAACTGCCGTAGCCGAACAGGAACAGTCCTGACACCGCCCCGGCAGGGCGCGGCTTGCGAATAAACAGGTTCAGGATGATCAGCAGTACCAGGCCTTCGAGGAAAAACTCATACAGCTGGGACGGGTGGCGCGGTAGCGGCCCGCCAGTCGGAAATACCATTGCCCATGGCACATCCGTCGTACGTCCCCACAGCTCGCCATTGATAAAGTTGCCCAAGCGGCCGACTCCTAGGCCAAACGGTACCAGCGGCGCGACAAAGTCGGCCACATTGAAAAAGGTCCGGCCGTGCTTGTAGGCATACCAGAACATCGCGGTAATCACACCAAGCAACCCGCCATGGAACGACATTCCCCCGGTCCACACCTTAAACAGGTAGAGCGGGTTATCCAGAAACAGGTCGAAGTTATAGAAGAGCACATAACCGATACGTCCGCCAAGGACAACGCCGAGGAAGCCGGCAAAAAGCAGATCGCTGACCTGCTCCCGGGTCCAGCCACTGCCCGGCTTATCCGCCCGGCGGTTGGCCAGCCACATGGCAAAGACAAACCCCAGTAGATACATCAGGCCGTACCAGCGAATTGCTAGCGGACCAATCTCAATCAAAATCGGGTCAATGTTTGGAAACGTCAAATAACCTTGGCTCATTCAGTCTATCTCAGAAAACAGGGGGAAAGAAAACGCACTGTCTGCGTGCTTTCCGTCCTAATCAATTATCCCAAAAACATCTCCATGCTGATAAACAGCAAGAAGACGGCAAATATCTTTTTCAATGTCATAGTCGGCAAACGGCTGACCAAAGCAGCACCATAACGGGTCGTGATCATTGAGGTCATTACAATACCAAGCAATGCCGGAAGATACACATAGCCAATACTCATTGGCGGCAGCGTCTCGTCACCGAGGCCAGCAGTAATGAACCCCACCATTCCCGCTACCGCGATCAATGCTCCAGATAATGAGGCACTGCCTATCGCGCGGCGCATTTCAACTCCGTGCAAGCTGAGGTAGGGCACAGTTAACGACCCGCCGCCAATCCCGGCCAGACTCGATACAACCCCAATCACTCCGCCACTGCATACCGTCGCCATTGGCCCAGGCAGAGGACGCATGCTGGTCATTCGCATCGACGCCAGCATTTGCAATGCCAGCAGCAGAACAATCACAGCAAAAATTCTCGGTAACAGTGCCGTCGGCACCAGCTCGGCAATCACGCTACCGCCAAGCCCGCCGATAATCACCCCCGGTGCCAGTGTTTTCACAATCGAAAAGTCGACATTTCCCAGTTTAATGTGATTACGGGCCGATGAACCGGAGGTCAGTACAATACTGGCCAACGAGGTCGCCAGTGCTATATGCATTACCAGCTCACTGTCGATTCCTGCCCGCGGCAACAGCCAAACCAGTGCTGGCACCACCACCAGCCCACCACCGATACCAAGCAAACCTGCCAGCAAGCCAACGCCACTGCCCAGAATCAGGCACATGGCAAACAACCATAACGCATTATCTATCATTTTAACCTACTACTTACCGGCACGGATAAACCCACCTAAACCGCGCTCGTCAACAAACTCCGTTGTTTGGGCACGCACATCATCAGCGAATGTTGCCTGCAAAGCAAATCGACTTAACTGCTCCATTTCGTTCACCGATATATGGCGCAAAATATACTTAATCCGGGCAACATTGCGGGTATTCATACTCAGGGAGCGATAGCCCATTCCTACCAGTAGCAATGCTCCAATCGGATCACCGGCCAGTTCGCCACAGACACTAACCGGGATATTCAAACCCTGGCTGGTATCGATAATATGCTTCATTGCATGGAGCACGGCCGGGTGCAGTGCATCATAGACACTTGCGACCCGGGAATTGTTCCGATCTACGGCGAGTAAATATTGCGTCAGGTCGTTACTGCCGACAGAAATAAAATCGACCTTTCCTTTCAGTGCCGACAACTGGTACAAAATTGACGGTACCTCGATCATAATACCGATTCTTGGTCGTTTCAGTACCTGCCCATGTTCCTCGGCATATTTCGCCACTTCGTCAAAAGCACGCTCAATCAAAACCTTCGATTCATCCAACTCGGCAATGCCGGATATCATCGGCAGCAAGATATCCATATTCTCCAGGCCGATGCTGGCCTTGAGCATGGCCCTGACCTGGATCAGAAAAATTTCGGGATGATCGAGCGTAAAACGGATCCCCCGCCAGCCCAGAAAAGGGTTATCCTCTTCGATAGCCAGATAAGGTAACGGCTTGTCACCCCCGACATCCAGGGTCCGCATTACCACCTGCTTGTCACGGTAGGTCGATAAAATAGCCCGGTACTGTACCGTCTGCTCTTCTTCCGACGGAAAGCTGCGCTGCAACAAGAAAGGCACTTCGGTTCGATACAGCCCGACCCCATCGACCCCCTGGTTCACAGCAATACTGGTATCAGCGCTCAGGCCCGCATTCAGGTGTATGTGAATCCGCTGATTATCCTGGGTATAAGATGCCTTACCTAGCTCCTCTTCGACCGTCTTGGTCAGCTCATCTTCTTCCTTGAGCAGCCGGTTATATTCTGCGAGAACATGCCGGTTGGGGTTAACCAGAAAGTCCCCCCGGTATCCGTCAACAATGACCTTACAGTTGTGGACTTTCTCGGGAACAAAGTCGACTCCCATAATCGCTGGCAGGCCCAGCGCCCGCGACAGGATTGCTGCATGTGAGTTAGCAGCACCTTCCTGGGCGACAACCGCTGCCAGCTTGTCCCGCGGAATACTGGCCAACATAGCCGCAGTCAGCTCCCGGGTCAGCAGTACAATCGGCTCATCCCATTGGTGCTCGACGACATCATCATTATGGAGGAAAAACAACAGGCGCTGGCCCAGCTCGCGAATATCCTGCGCCCGCTCTTTGAGGTAGTCATCTTTCATGTTGGCAAAGCGATCGGAATATGCCTCAACCACCTGACGGATCGCCCACTCAGCCTGATCGCCGGCGGCAATTTTGGCAAATAGATCTTTGCGCAGCATAGGATCATTGAGCAGGTGACTGAACAGGTCGAAGATGGCCAGCGTCTCTTTATGTAACTCGCTGTCAAAACGCTTACGCAGGCGGCGGAATTCGGCACTGGCAAGCTCAATCGCAATGCTTAACCTTTCCTGCTCTGCCTCAAGATCGAGGCAGGATGCCGGTGATACCTGTTCCAGACGCGGCTGGTTATCATCCCACCAGGCACGGGCTACCGCCACCCCGGTCGAGGCAGCCGAGCCAATCAAGTGCAGGCCATCACGTTGGTCCGGCCACATTCCCTGAGCCTTGGCATGGGCAAGGATCACCGCCAGCTGCGCCGCCAGCGTGACCATAAAAGACTCTTCGCTTTCATCGAACTCACGTCGCTGCCGCTGCTGAATAACCAAGACCCCCAGCACCTGGCGCTGGTGAATAATGGGGGTGCCAAAGAAAGAACCGAAAGACTCTTCGCCAATACCGGGGAAGAGTTTGAAATGGGGATGATGCCGGGCATCGGCAACATTGATAGGTTCAGCGCGGCTGCCAACCAGCCCCACCAACCCTTCACCGAAATCCAGCTTGATCTGATAGTGGGGCTTGGTGAGTCCCTGTGTAGCCATCAAGGTAAATTGTTGTCGCTCGTGATCGGCAATATAGACAGAGCAACATTCTGTCTTCATGGCCTGGCAGGTGCTGACAACAAGCTGATCGAGCGCTTCAATCAAACTTGGGGCGCTTGCGACTTTTTCAACAATTTCTCTTAGCTGCGTCAGCATAGTAAACCTTATCCGGTAATCCTGAGTTATCCCCGCTTGCCTCTACGCTTCATCTTGCGCTCTTTTCTCTCTTTGAAAGGCATGGCCATTGCCGCAAACTCCTTTAGCGCCCGTCGGTAGACATCACGCTTAAAAGACACGACCTGACGAACCGGGTACCAGTAACTCACCCAACGCCAGCCATCAAACTCAGGCGTGTTGCCACGCTGCATATTCACCTTTGACTCATCACATTCCAGGCTGAGCAAAAACCATTTTTGCTTTTGCCCGATACAAACAGGTTTAGAGTCCCACCTTACAAGACGCTTCGGTAATTTATAACGTAGCCAATGCCGGCTTGACGCCAAAATTCGGACATCTTTCTTGGTAAGCCCTACTTCCTCATACAGTTCACGGTACATGGCTTGTTCCGGGGTCTCCCCCTCATCAATGCCGCCTTGCGGAAACTGCCAGGAATGTTGTCCATATCGTCGAGCCCAGAATACTTGGCCATGGCTATTACAGATCACAATCCCTACATTAGGGCGGTATCCATCGCCATCAATCACTGGACGACCTCAAGTATAAATCTCTATTAACAGTGATTTTTTCACAGACGATGCAACGGGTAAACAAACATTCTAATTAATAACCGTTTTTTCCTACCTAGCACTCAGTTTCTGGATAACTTCGAATGGCCGACGAGTTTATAAACAGACAAATGAGACCTATGCCACATTTATACACGCTTTCTGTGGATAGATTTGTGCAGAAGCTCTATTCCAGCCTGATTCAAGCCAGTTCTTGTTTCTTGCTATTTTATGGCACACATCAAAAACAGCAAACAAACACATTATAAAACAAAAGATTAAATCATCACACAAAACAAAAGAGCCATGACATTGAATAATCATCCACACTAGAAAAACAGATCGGTCAAAGATCAACCAATAGCACGTTTATCCACTCCTCCCATAGCCAACTGCTGATTTATCA
>NZ_JAKRFQ010000245.1 GCF_022347985.1 Photobacterium sp. OFAV2-7 | reverse complement strand
ATTACAAAGCCAGCAATACATTTTTTGCCCTACCAGGGTGACAGGAATCAATAAGAGAGTAGAGCTTTGAGCTTTGAGCTTTGAGCTTTGAGCTTTGAACTTAAAGGCAAGCAAGAAGAAGAGAGATGAAGTAATAGGAAAGCCAAAAAGAAAAAAGGAGAGCCTAAGCTCTCCTTTTCCCATCAAACTGGACTGAAATTACAGTGCAGCTTTTGCTTTTTCAACTAGTACTGTGAAAGTAGCTTTGTCGAATACAGCGATGTCAGCAAGGATCTTACGATCGATCTCGATAGATGCTTTCTTAAGACCATTGATGAAGCGGCTGTAAGACATACCGTTCTGACGAGCAGCAGCGTTGATACGTGCAATCCATAGTTGACGGAAAGTACGTTTCTTGTTGCGACGGTCACGGTAAGCGTACTGACCAGCTTTAGTTACTGCTTGGAAAGCTACGCGGTAAACACGTGAACGTGCACCGTAGTAACCTTTAGCTTGTTTAAGAACTTTCTTGTGACGTGCACGTGCTTGTACACCACGTTTTACGCGAGGCATAGGAGACTCCTAACTAAATTAAAATATAAAACTAAAAACTATTAAGCGAACGGAAGCATACGTGCAACTGCTGCAACTTCACATGCTGGAAGAATCGCATTTGGACGAAGCTGACGCTTGTTCTTAGTAGTACGTTTAGTAAGGATGTGACGCTTAGTCGCGTGCTTAAACTTAAAGCCACCAGCAGTTTTCTTGAAACGCTTAGCAGCACCTTTGTTGGATTTCATCTTAGGCATGATGAGACTCCGCATTGTTGATAGTTAATAACATAGTAATCAGGCGAACAAAAAGCGCTGCGGTTAAGCAGCGCTTTGTGCTACTTGAATGCCGTAATTACTTCTTCTTAGGGGCAAGCATCATCGTCATTTGACGACCTTCAACTCGATTAGGGAAGCTCTCTACAACCGCTAGGTCAGCTAGTTCTTCCTTAATACGATTTAGAAGGTCAATACCCAGACTCTGGTGGGCCATTTCACGACCGCGGAAACGCAGTGTGACCTTACCCTTGTTGCCCTCTTCTAAAAAGCGAGTCAGGTTGCGCAGTTTTACCTGATAATCGCCTTCGTCTGTACCAGGACGGAATTTAACTTCCTTAACCTGGATTTGTTTCTGCTTTTTCTTTTGCTCTTTAGCAGCCTTGCTCTTTTCGAACAGGTACTTGCCATAGTCCATCACACGACAAACTGGTGGCTCGGCATTAGGGCTGATTTCAACTAGATCTACACCAGCTTCATGAGCAGCATTCATTGCTTCTTCGATAGAAACAACACCAATTGACTCACCATCAATACCAGTCAAGCGCACTTCACGAACACCTCGGATCTCTCCGTTCAGACGATGTGCATTTTGTTTAACTGGTGCTTGGGTTCTTCTTCCGCCTTTAATACCTTATTCCTCCACAAAATTGAGCTTGCGACTGCTAATATCTTCCTGCAAGTATGCAACAAGATCGTCAATCTTAAATTTACCCAAATCTTTACCCTTGCGAGTACGAACTGCAATCTCACCTGCTTCGACTTCTTTGTCTCCGCAAACAAGCATGTAAGGCACTCGCTTCAAAGTATGTTCGCGAATTTTAAAGCCAATCTTCTCATTTCTCAAGTCCGCATTGACTCTAATTCCACTTTTTTGCAGTTTTTCTACTACTTCTTGTACATATTCTGACTGGCTGTCAGTAATATTCATCACAACAGCTTGTTGAGGCGCCAACCAAGTTGGGAAGAAGCCTGCGTATTCTTCAATCAGAATACCAATGAAACGCTCTAGTGAACCAAGAATAGCACGGTGGATCATAACCGGAGTGTGACGTTCGTTATCTTCACCCACGTATGTCGCACCAAGACGCTCAGGCAGAGCAAAGTCTAGCTGAACAGTACCACACTGCCAGGCACGATCTAGGCAGTCATGCAGGGTAAACTCGATCTTAGGACCGTAGAATGCACCTTCGCCTTCCTGAATCTCGTATGGAATATCCATTGACTCAAGGGCCAGCTTCAGGTCAGACTCAGCTCTATCCCACATTTCATCAGAACCTACACGCTTTTCAGGGCGAGTAGATAGCTTAACAACAATGTTGTCGAAGCCAAATGTCTGATACGTATCATAAACCATCTTAATACAAGATGTAACTTCTTCTTGTACCTGAGCTTCTGTACAGAAGACGTGAGCATCATCCTGAGTAAAGCCGCGTACACGCATGATACCGTGCAGCGCACCCGATGGCTCGTTACGGTGACATGAACCGAACTCGGCCATACGCAATGGCAGATCACGGTAAGACTTCAGGCCTTGGTTGAAGATCTGAACATGACCTGGGCAGTTCATTGGCTTGATAGCGTACTCACGGTTCTCAGAAGAGGTGGTGAACATCGCATCAGCATATTTATCCCAGTGACCAGAGCGTTCCCAAAGCACGCGGTCCATCATTAGCGGACCTTTCACTTCCTGATAACCGTACTCAGTCAGCTTCTGACGAATAAAGACTTCAAGCTCACGGAAGATAGTCCAGCCATTGTGATGCCAGAACACCATACCCGGCGCTTCTTGCTGCATGTGGAATAGATCTAGCTGCTTACCGATTTTACGGTGGTCACGCTTTGCTGCTTCTTCCAGACGAGTCAGGTGCGCTTTCAGAGCTTTCTTATCATGGAAAGCAGTACCGTAGATGCGCTGAAGCATCTTGTTGTCGCTGTCACCACGCCAGTATGCACCAGCAACGTTCAGCAGAGTAAAGTGCTGACAGAAACCCATGTGCGGTACGTGCGGGCCACGACACATATCGATGTATTCTTCGTGGTGGTACAGGCCAGGACGATCATCACGAGAAACGTTCTCGTCAAGGATCTCAACTTTGTACGGTTCTTCACGTGATTCAAACGTATCACGTGCTTCCTGCCAGCTTACCTTTTTCTTGATAACTTGGTATTTGGTCTTCGCCAGTTCTTTCATACGCTTTTCAATCTTTTCAAGATCTTCTTGCGTAAGTGACTCGTCAAGGTCGATATCGTAGTAGAAACCGTTGTCGATGGTTGGACCAATCGCCATTTTCGCTTGTGGATAAAGCTGCTTCAGCGCGTGGCCAAGAAGGTGAGCACAAGAGTGGCGAACGATTTCCAGACCATCTACTTCATCTTTTGCAGTGATGATTTCAAGGCTGGCATCTTCTTCGATAAGGTCACACGCATCTACGCGGTTACCGTTAACGCGGCCAGCAATAGTTGCTTTCGCAAGACCAGGACCGATCGATTGCGCGACTTCAAAAGTAGAAACTGGGTTGTCAAATTGACGCTGACTGCCGTCAGGAAGAGTAATTACAGGCATGTAAGTATCCTTTCACAGTGGTCTTGCACACCAAGCAAGACATGTTGAATTTATTTAAGCTCGATAAAGCTTAGATGAATGAGTGAAAGCTTCTGAACCAGTACCGCAATACAGAGCAGCACGGAGATCAGAAACGAAGCTGGAACTATATCAAACGCTTGTGACCGATTGCAAAGGCGCAGTCAAAATTAATTGCTTTATCAGCAAATAAACGCAATTAACGTTAACAACGCTTGCCTTTCCCTTCTCAATAACACTAAAAGCACTTTTGTACTCGTTTGTAACACGTGCGGACATTTCCGGACAAAGCACCAATAGTCGATGCCCTTCTTGTTTTGTACAGTGTACACAACCTAATCAATAACACTGATTCAAAGACATAGAGTCAGTAACATATCGAGACTTATCCATGAAAAAGCTAGCACTGTTCATCACCGCATCACTCCTATCCTCCCAGGCGCTTGCAGGAGACACCTACATTCGCAATGGTAATATCTACACCAACGAGGGCTCAGGTTTTGTCGAGGCTGGCATTGTTAGCGGCAGCGAACTGTATAAAGATCAGGATAAAACAACAGCCGTAGTATTAAACGGCGGCTATCACGGTGAAGACTTCAACATTGACTTGAGTGGTATTAACTACCGTTTTATCGGCACTGACAATGATCTAGTCAATATGAGTGCTTATTTTACAGCAGGCGGTACCGGTTATGATGCTGATGATGCCGATGTGTTGAAAGGCATGAAGGACCGCAAGATGAGCGGCGATCTGGGCCTTAACGCTGACTTCCATCTTGGGCTGGGAACCGTATCCACATTCTTGCAGCACGATGTTACAGGTGCCTATAAAGGATTCATTGGCGGTGCAAAATACTTCCACGTAATGAACTTAGGAGTAGCCGATTTAGTACCATATGCGGGTGTTAGCTACTTGAGCAAAGACTTTGTCGACTATTACTATGGCGTTAAAGCCTCAGAGGCGACCTCGACCCGCAAAGCGTATACAGGTGATAGCGACTTTGCCTTCAATGTCGGATATAAGCTTGTGGTTCCTGTCACTGAGAGTATCGATATTACTCAAAGCACAGCCTATACCCGCCTTGGTTCTAAGATCTCGGACTCGCCGATTGTAGATAGTGCAAACCAATGGGTAGTTGGCGCGACCGTTGCCTATCACTTCTAACACTTGCTTTCATCAATAGGGAGTGGCGCCCTGCCCTTAGGCGCAGCTCCCTAACGACCTACCTCAGCGAAGACAAGAGTCAGCCGCTTTCTAATTCCTGGACGATTATTTCTTATCCTAATCAGAACTAACTTGAAATACCGCGGAAAAATTGCTTTCATTTGTATAGGCAATTATGGAACAGCAGCAATGGCTCAGTCACCGCGATACCTTCAAATAAAAAAATACCTCAATGACAAGATTCAATCACGCAGTTGGCCACCCGGTTACAAGATCCCAACAGAAATTGAGCTCTCGGAGCAGTTCTCCGTCAGCCGTATGACCGCAAACAAAGCGATTCGCGACTTGGTCAAGGATGGTTTCCTGGAGCGGACCCCTCGGCTCGGCACATTTGTCTGCCAGAAAAAAGCCGAATCGCCTCTGATGGAAATTCGCAATATAGCGGCAGAGGTGAAAAATCGTGGTCATGATTATGCCAATAAAGTGATCAACCAAACGACAGTAGAAGCCAATGATGACATAGCTTTGTGGCTCGGTGTTCGCCACGGAACCAGTGTCTACTTCACTCAGATAGTCCACTATGAAAATGACACCCCGATTCAGCTCGAAGAACGTTGGGTAAACCCCGATTTTGCCCCAGACTACATCGAGCAAGACTTTACACAACAGACCCCGAACGAGTACCTGGTGCAAACCTGCCCGCTTAGCGACATTGAACATACTGTTGAGGCCATTTTGCCGGCCAAACGCGTATCGGATCTGTTGATGATGGCTTCGGGGGCACCCTGCCTGCTGCTCAATCGACGGACCTGGAGTGATAAGAACTTGATCAGCACCGCGCTTCTCTATCACCCGGGAGACAAATATAAACTAAGCTCGAGAAGCCAGGTATAGCACTGCCAGCCTCAACCGATAGCAAGCTAGGGGATTAATACTTTATTATCAAACCCCTAGCTGGTTTTATCCCCAGTTAAACAGCAAAAACCAAAAAGCCTTCCGACTCATCCAACCTCTTCACCACAGCTATACAATACAACGTTCCAGAGAAGTACGTCTTTCCCGATCAATCACCAGTTTTTTACTCACTGTCAGCCAATAATTACAATTCCGATCACATTTTCTTTACATACCATCTTGAGTTTATCTCGATAATTGTCTATTTATTTGTATATACATAATCAACATTGAAGATAAACGTCCATGGATCGAGTACTGACGAATCTAAAAATGGTCACCATGCAGCCAGAAGCTGGTTACCAAATCATAGAGAACGGCATGATTGGCATCCGAGAAGGCAAAATCATGTTTGCCGGTCATGCTGACCATGAAGATTTGCATGGCCACCCTGATGTTATCGACTGCCATGGCGCACTCGTTACTCCGGGATTGATCGATTGTCATACTCACCTGATTTTCGCCGGCAACCGCGCCAACGAATTCGAACAGCGTCTCAACGGCGTTCCTTACGAAGAAATAGCCAAAGCCGGCGGCGATATTCTGTCGACAGTAAAGGCAACCCGCGAGGCTTCAGAAGACGAACTCTATGAACTGG